>JAPLSK010000104.1 GCA_026398675.1 bacterium
GCTGCTGGCGCGGGCCCGCGCCGCGGGGGTCGTCCGTATCGTGACCATCGGCGTGGACCCGGAAACCTCCCGCCGGGCGGTGGAGCTGGCCCACGAGTATCCCCTCGACGTTTCGGCCGCCGTGGGCGTGTCGCCGCACGACGCCGGGATCTACGACGACGCCGTCGGCGCCGGGTTGGAGAGCCTGGCCGCCGAGCCGGGCCTGGTCGCCTGGGGCGAGATCGGCCTGGACTATCACCACGACCGCGCGCCCCGCGAAGTCCAGCGGCGGGTTTTTCTGGACCAGCTCCGGCGTGCGCGCGCCCGGGGGCTCCCCGTGGTGCTCCACTGTCGCGAGGCCCACGCCGACCTCGCGGCCTGCCTGGAGGAAGCGCGAAGTTACCCCGGCTTGGAAGAGCCGCCCTTCGGCGTGCTGCACTGCTTTTCGGGGACGTCCGAGGACGCCCGGCGGGCCGTCGCCCTGGGGTACATGATCGGCGTCGGCGGCGTGGTGACCTTCGCCAACGCCGGAGCGCACCGCGAGACGGTCCGGTCGCTGCCGCCGGAATCCGTGGTGCTGGAGACCGACGCGCCCTACCTCGCGCCGCAACCCCACCGGGGCAAACGCAACGAGCCGGCCTACGTGCGCCTGACGGCGGAAAGGGTTGCGGAACTGCGCGGGGTGGGGCTGGGTGAAATCGCCCGCCTCACCACGGCCAACGCCCGACGGCTGTTTCGAATACCGGAGCCCGGGGGCTTCGGGGGCGTCCCGGCCTACCCCCTGGGTCACAACCTCTACCTGAACCCCACCAGCCGCTGCACCAACGACTGCGCCTTCTGCGTCCGGCGGCACAGGCTGGGCTTAGGCGGCCACCGGCTCTGGCTGGACCGCGAGCCGGGGGCCGGGGACTTAATTGAAGCGGCGGGCGACCCGGCGCCCTACGACGAGGTGGTCTTCTGCGGCTTCGGCGAGCCGCTCCTCAGCGCCCAGGTCGTCGCCGAGACGGCCCGGTGGCTCAAATCCCGCGGCAAGCGGGTCCGGGTGAACACCAACGGCACCGCCCACCTGGCCCGGGGGGAGACCGCCGCCGGGCTCCTCGAACCGCTCCGGGGGCTGGTGGACGAGCTCTCCGTGAGCCTGAACGCCGCCGACGCCGCGACGTATTCCAGGCTCTGCCGGCCGGTGCTCGGGGAGGCCGCCTTCGACGCGGTGCTGGATTTCATCCGAACCGCCGTGGCCCTTGGATTCGCGGTCACCGCCAGCGCCGTCGCCCTGACGGGCGCGGACCTCGCGCCCGTGGAGCGGCTGGCGGCCGAGCTGGGCGCCCGGTTCCGCGCCCGCGCCTACAAAAACGACTAGGGGAGTCTCCTGACCGGCTTCAGGTCCAAAGACCCCACCCTCGACGCCTATCTCGAGGATATAAACCGCTTCCCCGTGCTCTCGCGGCAGGAGGAGCTGGATCTGGCGTACCGCGCCAGGGCCGGCGACGAGGTGGCCACCAAGCGACTCATCGAGGCCAACCTGCGCTTCGTGGTAAAGATAGCGTTCAAGTACGGCAGCCCGGGCCTGCCGCTGACCGACCTCATCTCCGCGGGCAACGAGGGCCTGATAATCGCCGTGCGCCACTTCGAGCCCGAGCGCGGCATCCGCCTCATCTCCTACGGCGTCTGGTGGATCCGACAGTCCATCAACCGCGTCCTGGCCAACGACACGCGCACCATCCGCCTCCCCTTCTACGTCTACTGCGACCTGTACCGGATAACCCGCATGCGGGAGGTCTTCCAGAGCCGCCACGGCCGCCAGCCGTCCCTCGATGAGCTCTCCGACGAGACGGGCATCACCGCGGACAAGCTCCAACGCATCTCGATCCTGGCCACCTACCGGCTCTCCCTCAACCGTCCCGTCGTCCCGGACGGCGAGACCGAAGTGGTTGATCTGTTGACCGACTCCCACGACGAGAGCCCGGAGCGGCTGCTCATCGCCGAGGACCGGCAGCGGGAGCTGGAGGACCTGATGGCGAAGCTGCCCAAGCGGCAGCGGCGTATCGTGGAGATGCACTACGGAATCGGCCGCAAGGCCATGACCCTGCGACAGATAGGTGAGGTCTTCGGGCTCTCCCGGGAGCGGATCCGGCAGATCGAGGTGGTCGCCTTCATAAAACTGCGCCGGGAGGCCTCGACGGCCCTGAACCCGGACGCCGACCCTTGACACGGACCACCGCTCCGCATACACTAAACAAGGCTGCCTTCGACTTTTCCACCTAAACCGTGAAAAGGAAGACAAGGGATTTAACCGAGCGGAGCGAGCTATGCCTCTGGCGAAACCCCTTGCCTCACCATCCGTGGAATTTGACGAACTACTAGAGATTCTGGCCTGCCCGGTCTGCAAGACGCCGGTCCACCTCGACGGGACCGGCGAGCGGATCGTGTGCGACTCCTGCGGCCGCCGGTACCCCATCCGCGACGGCATCCCGGTGATGCTCGTCGAGGAGTCCGAAGGGGGCAAGTAAGGCCCGGAGCGCGTGGGGCCGGGTTGGGGCCGGTGGGCGGATAAATGCCTACCGGGGCCGGGGCGCGCGGGGGCCGACGACAGGGGCCACGCCACCCCCGGAACTCGTCCCTGCGATTAGAGGCCGAACGATAAGACAAGGGGCTTAAGCCCCTTGCCCCGGAACTCGTCCCCGCAAATAGCGGTCGGTCGGGGCCGGAGAGCGCGGGGGCCGACGACAGGGGCCACGCCGCCAAAGGAACTCGTCCCGCGAGTAGGGGCCGACCGATAAGACAAGGGGCTTCAGCCCCTTGCCCCGGAACTCGTCCTCGTGAGTAGGGGCCGACCGGGCCGCAGGCGCGTAGGGGACCGGAGAGACGACCGCGGCGTATAAAACGTGGCGGCATCCCTTCGGTCTGAAAAACGACGCAACCGGAGACCGACCCGCGGCAAGGCAAAGGACCGCCCTTGACCGAATACCAGGCCATCATCCCCGCCGCCGGCATCGGCACGCGCCTCAAACCCCACACCAACACCATCCCCAAGGCGCTCATCCGGGTCGCCGGCAAGCCCATCCTGGGCTACATCCTCGACGACGTCGCCCGCGCCGGAATCAAAGACGTCACCCTCGTCACCGGCTTCTTCGCCGAGAAGGTGGAGGATTACGCCCGTGCCGCGTACGGCGGCTTGAACCTCACCTTCGCCCGCCAAACCGAGCAGCTCGGCCTGGGCCACGCCGTCTGGACCGCCCTTCGTAAAAAGCGCGACCGGCCCAGCCTCGTCGTCCTCGGCGACACTATCGTCGAGGCCGACCTCGCCGGCATCCTCGACCAGCCCGACAACGTCATCGCCGTCGCCCCCACCGACGACCCCCGGCGCTTCGGCATCGTCGAGCTTTCCGGCGACCGCATCGTGCGCATGGTGGAAAAGCCCGCCGACCCGCCCTCGAACCTCGCCATCGTCGGGCTGTATCTCATCCGCGACTCCGAGGCGCTCTACCGCGCCCTGGGCGGCAACATCGTCTCCGGGGTGCGCACCAAGGGCGAGTTCCAGCTCACCGACGCCCTGGTGCGGATGCTCGCCGACGGGACCGTCTTCCTGTACCGGGTGCACTTGAAGGGGTCCCTCGTCGGCGACAACGCCCTGGTGCGGGGGCGCTTCGACCGCCTGAACCTGGGCGACGACTCCGATGTGACGTTCTCGTAAAGGGGGCCATCGGGCTACGCGGAGTTTTCAGCGATAAACGCATATTCCCCGTAGGGGCGGGGCTCCGTCCCCGCCCGCGGGAGGCCCTGGAGGGCCTCCCCTACGAAGACCCCCACTTATGCAACAATCCCAGGATAAAGAGGTTGAAATGACCGTCGAGGAGAGGCTGGAGAAGGTGGAACGGGAGCTGGCCACCGCGAAGCGCCGCAATCAGCGGTTGTTAATCGCTGCTGGTCTGTTGCTTGGGATTTCGGCCCTGGCCTGGCTGTCCACGGTTAACACAAGCCCTGTCCTGGCCCAGGAAGTCAATGTAAAAACACCGGCGATTACGGAATCTGGAAATATTATACGGGCCAACGGGTTTGTACTGGAGGACGCCGAGGGCCGAGGCCGCGCCGTGCTGGAAATGATGGCGGGCGGGCCGAGGCTGGGCCTGTACGACGAGAACGGCCAGATTCGCGTTGCGTTGGTCGCGTTCGAGGACGGACCGATGCTGGCCCTGATCGACGAGAACGGCGAGATTCGCGATACTCTTGTCTCGTATAAGGGTGGGCCGGCGCTGGGTCTATACGACGATAATGGCAAGATTCGCGCCGGACTGGACATGATCACGGGCGGGCCGAGGCT
>JAPLSK010000105.1 GCA_026398675.1 bacterium
CGGCTTTCACGGATTGTCGTGCGAGTACATTGCCGGCCACCTGCGGGAACTCGCGCCGCAGCCGGCTGCGGGCCGCGTGGTGGTCGCACACCTGGGCAGCGGTTCCAGCCTCACGGCGTCCCCCTTTTCAAGGGCGCAGATGCCGGTAAGCCCGGCCCGGGTCACCGCCGGCATCCGGGGCTCCAGGTCGCCCCAGAAGGGGGTGAATTCGATGGTCCAGCCCCCGTCGCCCAGTCGCACGGCGGGCATCTCATCGGAGAGCACGTGCCATCCCGGTCTGCCGATGAGATTCCCGGCGAGGGTGCTTTTCCCGCTGCCCGAACGGCCGCATATCAAAAAGCCTCTTCCCCGGGACGTGACGATCCCCGCGGCGTGGAAGAGGAAGCTCTCCGGCGGCAGGAGGCACATGGCCGCCCATGCCCGGAGCACGAAGTCCACCCCCAGATAACCGCCCAGGCAGTACTTCACCCGGGCGCCCGCCTCGGTGGGAACCAGCTCGAATCGGGGTTCGCGAATCACGCGCCGCCCGCTCACCTCGGGGTAGATTAACCGGAAACCGAGCTCGATGTTGTAATTCACCACCGGCATCTCGTCGAAGGTGATGGTAAGCGGGGCCGGTCCGTCGGCGAGAAAGGGTCGGTAGAGCTCCGCGAGCTTGGTGGACAGCGTCCGCGGCAGCTCGAGGGCCAGCTGTCCGCCGATGAAGTGGATGGTGAGCCGATCGAGAGGTTTTATCATCACCGTCGAGTGCGTTGATTCCCCATCCGGTCGAGCGCTTCCAGGAGCTTAAGCGTTTCCTCCACCGGCAGGCCGATGACGTTGGTCACCGAGCCCTCGACCCGTTCCACGAGGTTCCACCGCTCGTCCTGGACGGCGTAGGCGCCGGCTTTATCGAGGGACGAACCGGTGGCGACGTAATCGTCAATTTCCCCGGTGGTCATCCGGCGGATCCGCACCCGGCTGTCCACCCGGACGGTGAGCGGGTCTCCATCGGGCGCCAGCATGGCTGCCACGCCGGTGGTCACGGTGTGCTCCGCGCCTGCCAGGGCGGCGAGCATGGAGCGCGCCTCTTTCTCATCGCGGGGCTTCCCCAGCACCCTTCCCCGGAGGCGGACGATGGTGTCGGCGGCCAGCACTACCTCGCCGGTCAGGCGCGACTTCGCGACCGCCCGTGCCTTGCACACCGCCAGTTCCACGGCCTGAACCGGGTCCGAGTCGGGCCAGAATTCGTCCACATCCGGCACGACGACGGTGAAGGAAACCCCGGCCTCTTCCAGGAGCTTCTTGCGCCGGGGGCTTCCGCTGGCCAGCACTAGAGGGTGGGTCATCGGCCTCGCTTCAGTCTTCGTCGGATTCCTCGGTCTTCGGCTTGGGAGCCAGGAGGACGCTTTTTATCCGCCTCGGCGTCGCCTCGATAACCTCCAGCCGGTACCCGCCGTTCTCCACGACCGCGCCCGGCTTGGGAATGTGGCCCAGCTCGGCGATGATGAAACCGCCCAGGCTCTCGTAATCTTCGTCGGGGAGGAGGCAGCCCACCGTCTCGTTGACCTCCTCGATGTCGCACCGGGCGTCCACCAGGAATGTGCCGTCCCCGAGCTTGTGGATGAGCTCCTCGTCGTCGTCGAACTCGTCCTCTATCTCCCCCACGATCTCCTCGAGGATGTCCTCGATGGTTACGATGCCGGCGGTCCCGCCGTACTCGTCCACCACGACGGCTATCTGGTTCTTCGTGGCCTGGAACTCGGCGAGGAGCCTGCCGATGAGCTTGGTCTCCGGGACGAAGATGGGCTCGTGAAGGAGCTCCACCGGGAGGGGTTCCTCGGCTTTGGACCGGTCGAGGGTCAGAAGCTCCTTGACGAAGAGGATGCCCCGGATGTCGTCAATGGTATCGGAGTAGACCGGGACGCGGGAATGCCCGCGCTGGGTGACCGCCTCGATGACCTCGTGACGCGGGGCCTCGATGTCCAGGCAGAAGACGTCTATCCGGGGGACCATCACTTCCTTGACCGTTTTTTCCGGGAAGTCGGCGAGTTGGCGGGCCATCTCCCGCGCCTGCTCGACCACCTCGTCCCCCTTTGTCGCGGGTGACGGGTGGGGCGTCACCCAGCCGAAGGGGTCTTCCCGGTCCGGCCTCCGACCGGACAGGCGGATGAAGGGCCACGAGATGAGAAAGATGATGAACCACGCCGGCGCGACCGCCAGGGCCAGCGGCCAGAGCAGACCGCGCAGGACCCGGTGCGGCTTCGCCCCCCGCCCCAGGGCCCGGGGAAGGAGGATGACGACGACCGAGACGAGTACGGCCGCCGCGGGCCAGGCGACCCAGACGGCCCATGTCTCGGCCGTCAGACCGCTGAAGAAGGACTGACCGGTGATGACCGCCCCCACCCCGACCAGGGCCAGGAGGACCGGGAACAGGCGTAGAGTCCACGGGGATGAGGCGTGAGCCTCGCCCTCCCGGTGCAGCCGGGGGCCCAGCTGGGAGAGGGAGTAGTTGACGAGGAAGCCGACCAGAAGAAAAACCCCGCACAGGAGGCCTTCCAGCCACATGACGCCGCCGGTCATCGGCCCCCCTCCTCAACCGGAGCGGACCGATCCGTCGGATGCGTGGTGAATGGGGGGACGGGTTGGGCGGGATCGTCGTTGGGCTCCCGCCCGTAGGTACTGGGAGGGTACTCCGCTTCCATCACTGGGAAGCCTCCTCGATGGGGGCAAATAGTAAGACTTGGGAGAGTGAAAGGTGTCCACTTCCCGGATCAAGATAGCACAAGAGGCTGGACGGCGTCAATTAGCGGAACTTGCGTCCGCCTTTCCTCGGGCGTCGAGCTCGCGCCGGAGCGCGTTCAAGAGGGGGGTCAGCGTCTCGGACGGCGCCCGTATTCCGTCCGCCAGCCGGCGCGCCTCGGAGTAGTCGCCCCGGCCGAACTCGAACAGTGCCAGGAGGAAGTCCATCTCTGGCGTTTCTCCGTACCGGCGGGCAATCTCCTCTGCCTCGACCCCGAGCCCGAGGTACGCCTCGACGACCCCGGACCGCGGGTCGTCGGGCAGCCTTTCCCGGAAGGCGATGGCCCCGCCGGTGGGAGTGAACCAGCGGGGGAGTATCTCCGGCAGATCGGCGGCCGGGGCTCCGGTTTCCAGGGCGCAGAGCCCCCACACCGCGCCGCGGTATGCCGCCTGGGCCACCCGGGACAGGCTGACCACGCTAGCCGGCGCCAAGTCCAGCGCCTGTCGCAGGAGCCCGGGTCCCAGTGGCGAAAGCGGGTCCGCGGCCAGCGCGCCCACGGCCCGGAAGGTGAGCCGATCCGCGGCCAGGCCCCGCAACCGGGCGGTGAAACCCATCCCGTTCTCCAGATACGGGTCGTCGGTTTCCAGCTCCGCGAGGCGGTGGAGGCCGCCCAGCCGCTGGTACCGCCACGGCTCGTCGGGGGAGACCGGACGGTTGACCGCGTCCAGCTCGGGGTCGTCGGGGTAGCCCAGCCGGAGGGTCAGCCCGAGAGGCCGCTGGCCCCCGATGCCGAACAGCGGTTGAACGGTGTTGATCGAGAGCTGGGTGGCGCCGCCCCCCGCGGCCCAGCGCCGGGCGAAGGCATCCCGGGCGTTGCGGCGCACCTGGCCGTAGAGGGTGGGGTAGACGGTCCCCAGCGGCCCCCGGTTGAGGTTGCCCAGCTCGTCGAGGACCAGGGCGTCGGGCCGGAGGCCCTCCGCGGTGAGCTCCAGGGGTCCGAAGAGAACGTCGTCGCCCTCGCCGAAGTAGAGCGCCCCCGGGGTGAGCTCTCGCAGGGTGTCCTGGGCGCCGGCCCTGGCGATGGCGCCCGAAAGCGGCCGTTCGGCGGTCGCCGCCGAGTAGGCCCACCAGCCGAGACCCAGCGCCAGAGCGACACCGGCCAGCGCCGCCCCGAGTTTCTTTTTCTCCCCGAGACGCGCTTGGAGCCATTCGGCGCCGAAGGCCGCCCAGACCGCCGCGAGCATCACCAGGGGCGCCAGGTAGTCCAGGGGGTCCACGATGCGGTAGAAGAACAGGACCAGGGCGGTGAGGACGGCGGTGGTGAGTCCGGCAACCGCCAACCCCTTACTCCTCTTGAAGAGCTCGGCGAGCCCGAGGGGGACCAGCGCCCACAGGGGCCAGGGGATGGAATCGAAGAGCATCCCCCCCGCCGCGGGGAACGCCGCCGCGAATCGGCTTCCCTCCACGTAGCTGTAGGCGTAGCTCTTTCCGGTGAGGTGCGCCCAGAGGTTGGGCAGGTTGCCGGCCATGCCGTAGTCGTAAGCCTGATCGGCCCCCGCACGGAGCGGCAGGTACAGGTAGGCCGAGAGCGGGATTATAAAAGCCGCGACGGCCAGGCCGATCCAAAGCGCTTTTCCGCCGCTCTCGACCCCCCGGGAGGAGCGCCAGAGGCACCAGCCTAAGACCGGGAGCAGCACCACGGCGGAGTAGTGATTCGTGAATAGCAGCCCCGTGACGAGGCAGAGCGCCAATCCGTTCCACGGGGAGGGCCCGTTGTCCCGTCCGCCGATCGCCCTCGCGGCGAAGAAGAAGGCCGCGCCCAGGAGCAGGTGCTGGAGGGCGTGGACCTCGTAGGTGAGCGCCTGACCGGTGACCAGGGGTCCGCAGACCCAGACCAGGGTGCCGATGAGGGCTGGGATGCGCGAAAGGCCGAAATTCCGGAGCCCGAGCCAGAGGAGGGCCGCCCCGAGCGCCGCCGCCAGCAGGGCGAGGATGTTCCCCGCCAGGGCGGGGGGAACGCCGATACCGCGCCCCAGGCCGATGAACAGATGGGACAGGAGGATGAAGGAGGGGTAGCCGGGCGGGTGGGCGACGCCGAGGTTCGCCGCGGCGCCGGCCAGCTCCGTCGAGTCGCCGATGTAGAAATCCCGCGCGGCGAACGACCCCCAGACGACCAGGGAAGCGAGGGCGATGGCCGCGGCCCAGCCGAGATCCCGTCGGTTCATCGTTCGTCGGTGGATTGGAGCCGGGCCAGCTCCGCGTATCGGCCGTTTTTTTCCATCAGCTCACTGTGGGTGCCGGCCTCGACCACGCGACCGCCTTCGAGGAAGATGATCCGGTCCGCGTCGCGGACGGTGGCGAGCCGGTGGGCGACGACCAGGACGGTGCGCCCCGGGAGGACGTCTGCCAGGGCCGCGTTTATCCGGTCCTCGCTCTCCGAGTCCAGGTTGGCCGTGGGCTCGTCCAGGGCCAGTATGCGGGGATCGCGCAAGAGGGCGCGGGCGATGGCCAGCCGTTGCCCCTCGCCGCCGGAGAACTGGCAGCCCCGCTCGCCGACCTCGCTCGCCAACCCGTCGGGGAGGCGGCGTACCACGTCGTCCACCTGGGCCAGCCCCAGTTTTTCCCAGAGCTCGCCCTCGTCGGCTCCCGGCTTGGCCAGACGCAGGTTCTCCGCCACGCTGCCCGCGGTCAGGGTAACCTCCTGGGGGACCAGCGCCTGGAGCCGGGCCAGAGCGGCCCGATCGTAGCTTTCCCGGGGTTTCCCGTCGAGGAGGACGCGCCCTTCCGTCGGTTCCAAAAGGCCCAGGGCGAGGTTCAGCAGGGTTGACTTCCCGGCGCCGCTGGGACCCACAATGGCCGTCATCTTCCCGCGGGGCGCGGTGAAGCCGACCTTGTCCAGGATGCGCTCCCCCCCGGCTTCGTACGCCACGTCCTCGAAACAGAGCTCTCCCTCGATCCCGACGACCTCCGCCGGCCCGCCGGTTTCCACCGGGTCATCGAGGAGACGGGGATTCGGCAGCTCCCTGAGCTTTCCCTTCCCCAGCGGCAACTCCTCGGGGGCGCCCCCCTTGGGCCAAGAGAGGACCGCCGCGGCCCGGCCGATTTGAATACCCGCCGGCACGAGCGCCAGCCGGGCCCGGGAGAGGTTTTTCAGCGGCTCGAAGGCGATGGCCACCAGGCCGAGAAACTCGAAGAGGGAGCCGGTGGTCATCGCCCCGCCCCGCACCAGCCCGGCGCCGTAGATGAGCATCCCCATGAGGCCGGCGCCGGCCACGAGCTGGACCAGCCCGCGGAAGGCGCTGGTTATCATCTCGCCTTTGAGGCGGTTCTTGAAGTAGCGGTGGGCCAGCTCGGTGAATTTCACCGACTCCCGTCCCGCGGCCCCGAAGGAGGCCACGACCTCGATGGCGGACAGCCTCTCCCCGGCGTAGCCCAGGATGCGGGCCGAGGTGTCGGCCACCCGCTCGGAGTACCGGCGCTGGTGACGGTTGACGAGAACAACCGCGACGGCCAGAAGCGCGAATACACCCGCCAGGTAAAGCCCGAGCTGCCAGTGGCGGAGCACGACCACCGTCCCCACGATGGCGACGGTCAGGGCGTTCTGGGCCGCCTCGCGCAGGGTGACCGTGGCTTCGAGGAACCCCTGGGAGTTTTCGTGGACCCGGGAGAGGATCTCGCCGGTTTTGGAGCGGGTGAAATCAACGTAGGGGACGGAGAGCAGTTTCCTCAGGCAGGCCCGGCGGACGCGCGCCGTCAGGTCGAGCCCGATGCGGGCGGAGGCGTAGATGCCCAGGAAGGAGAAGAACCCGGCGGCGAACATCGCCACGGCCATCGCCGTCGGCAGGAGCCAGAGCGCCGTGGAGTGCGGATCGGCGAACCCCCAGGATTCCAGCGTCCCGAGCACCTCCGGGGCCTTCCCGCCCAGGATGTCCACCAGCCAGCCCAAGAGAATCGGGAAGAGGGTCTCCAGCCCGGCGGCCAGAGTCGAGCCGATGACGGTGACCACCGCCGGCAGCTTGTACCGCCGTAGGTAGCGCCCGAGAGCCCGACCCAGGGGTAGGAGTACGGGTTCGTCTTTTTTCACGTTAAAAAAGCGTAGCTCCGCTCGCCGGCCGATCTTTCAGCGCCGTTAGGATACCATCAATCCGGAGTAAAAACGAGTGAACCGAGCGAACCGAGCGAAGCGAGCTACGCCCCCGGCGAACCGAGTTACGCCCCTGGCGAACCGAGCTACGCCCCCGGCGAACCGAGTAACGCCCCGGCGAAAAAAGGAGCCCGGCCCC
>JAPLSK010000106.1 GCA_026398675.1 bacterium
GTTGTAAAGGCGCCCCCCTCTCCCTTTTAGGGAGCGGCGCGCCGACGGGCCGGGGTGAGGGTCGAGGCCGGGAACGTGAAAACGGCGGGGATAGGAATCCCCGCCCTACGGAATTTGATTGAATCGTCCATCGCCCTCGTAGGGGCCGACCGACGGCGCGCCGTTTAGGTCGGCCCGTCATATCCCCTCTCCCTTATAGGGAGAGGCTCGCCTACGGGCTAGGGTGAGGGTCAAGATAGGGAACGTTGAAAAACGGCGGCCCGCAGAGGACTCGTCCTACGGGGCCGCCCTACATCATCGCAACCAAGGTGAGGGCCGTCCCAAGCGGCCCCCATGCAACTTCAGTCTTATTCAAGCACCTCGAGGGTGTCGGCGTCGAGGTAAATCCGCCCTATCTCGTCGCCCCCGGCGGTGAAGAAGACGACCCGGGCGACGGTCGCGACGTCGGGCCAGACGTCCTCCTCGTCCGTGTAGACGAAGAGGGACAGGTGATCATGCGCATCCCACTCCCGGACATCGGCCTCGGCCACGGCCGCGGTCAGCCAGGGCACGGCGTCGTCGTACACGGGAAGCTCGTCCGAGTTCGTCTGCATCCAGGCGGTCTCCACGGAGCCGTCGTAGTGGACGGTGACCAGGTAGCGGCCTTGGCTGGGATGGCCGTCCTCCATCATGTAGAAGAACCAGGAACCCTCGGGGTCGGACATTATCTTGCCGTCGTCGGCCAGGCAATCGGCGCCCAGCGCGGTGGGCGCGGGATCGGAGTAGATGTCGCCGATGGCGTCGGCGGCCGTCTCCAGCGCCCAGGCCAGAGTGTAGTCGGTCGCTCCGTCCCCGTCGCCGTCGCCGTCCCCGTCCCCGTCCCCGCTCGGGGTGCCCGAGTCGCAGCCCGTGAAGAACAGAAACGCCAGGGGAAGAACCGAAAGGACAAGCCAGAGCTTTCGCATGTTACCCCCAATCGGGAATCTTTACGTCGTCCTTTTCAACCTTATTCTATCCCAACCGGGACCCAGAAGCAATTCCGATTTCAGTCGTCGGGATTGAAGGAGTCGGCAAGCATGTCCTGGCGGTAGTCGTCGCCGATGAGGTGGAGGTGCCGGCACATCTCGTACAGCCGCGAACGGAGGCGGGGACCGATCCTGTCCGACAGCGTCTCCGCGTTTTTGGCGGATGTCTTATCCGGGTAGTTGGTGGTGATGAGGACGGGCAGGCAGGCGTTGAAGCGCCGGGTGAGGATGTCGGCGAAGGTGTCCAGAACCCAACTGGTGAGGTTGTAGGCGCCCAGGTCGTCCAGGAGCAGCAGTTCCACGGAGAGGACCCGCTCCACGAGACGTCGGGCGACGATGGGCTGATTATCGACGTAGGCGGAGCGGATCTCGCCGATGAGCTCCCGGGAGTCGGCGAAGAGGACAGAGTGTCCCTTAGCGGCCACCACCTTGAGCACCCCCACCGCCAGATGGGTCTTGCCCACCCCCCAGCCCCCGGAGAAGATGAGACCGCCCTCGACTTCGGGGAAGTCGGCGGCGTACTGCCTACTCACATTGAGGGCTCTCTTCTGGCTGGGGTTGAGGGGGCCGGAGAAGTTTTCCAGGGTGCGGTGCTCGTAGCGCTCAGGAACCTGGGCGGCGCCCAGCATATCCCGCCGGTGCACGGCCGCGGCGCATTCGCAGGGGCGCACGACCTCGCCGCCGTCCCCGTCGGTGACGACGATCCAGCCTTCCCCGCCGCAGATGGGGCAGTCGTGCTCGGGCAAACCGACCTCCAAGGGGGAGGATATAGCATAAAGGGCGGCTAAGACAAGGGGTTTCGCCGGGGCGTTACTCGCTTCGCTCGTTTTGCCAGGGGCATAGCTCGATTCGCCAGGGGCGTAGCTCGCTAAGGCTCGGTTCGCTCGGTTAAACCCCTTGTCCCGGCCTGGAATCAATGGCGCGTCAGGCGCCTTAGCCGTAGTCTACGTAACGAACCGTTCGAACGCAATCGGGCGCAGCATCAATGAGAAGGCATTTCAAGCATCTCTAAGACCCTCTTGGCGCTCGACGAGATTCCGGTAGAGGCCGCCGGCGGCCATCAGCTCGGCATGGTCGCCCCGCTCGATGATTCTCCCGTCCTCGAGGACCAGGATGCGGTCGGCGCCGCGCACCGTGGACAGGCGGTGGGCGATGACCAGCGTCGTGCGCCCCGCCATGAGCCCACCCAGCGCCCGCTGCACCGCCAGCTCGCTCTCGGCGTCCAGGGAGCTGGTGGCCTCGTCGAGGATGAGCACCCGGGGGTCGGCCAGGAGGGCCCGGGCGATGACCAGCCGCTGGAGCTCTCCACCGGAGAGGGTGGTCCCGTCGCGCCCCACTTCGCCGTCGAACCCGCCGGAGAGCCGCTCCACCCGGTCGGCGAGGCCCACCGCCTCGAGTGCCGCCCGCAGGTCGTCGTCGGTGGCCTCCGGGGCGCCGTAGCGCAGGTTCTCCGCCACGCTCGCCGAAAAGACCAGCGGCTGCTGCGGGACCACCGCCATCCTCGACCGCAGCGCCGCCAGCGGCCAGTGTTTGAGGTCCAGGCCGTCCAGACAGACGCTCCCCGCGTCCGGGTCGTACAGCCGGGGCAGGAGCTTGACCAGGGTGCTCTTCCCCGCCCCGGAGGGGCCGACCAGGGCCACCGTCTCGCCCGGCTCGGCGCGGAAGGACACGTCGGAGAGAACGGGCCGGTCGGCGTAGGCGAAAAAGACCCCCTCGTAGACGACCTCGCCCCGCGGCGGTGGCGGCGTCGCCGGCTCCGGGGGGTCGGCCACGGCGGGTACCCGGTCGAGAACCTCGTACAGCCGGTCCGCCGACGCGCCTATCTTCTGCAGGTTGGCGTTGGCCTGCCCCAGTGTGCGCAGGGGCTTGAGCACCAGCGCCACCAGCCCCACGAACTCCACCAGCATCCCGGTGCTCAGCGTCCCCGCGTCTACCAGGCCGACGCCGTAGGCGATGACGGCGATGACGCCGGAGACGCCGAGGGCCTGGATGACGGGACCGGTTACGGCGGCGGTGAGCTCCCGGCGGAGGGTTTTTTTGCGCGCGTCCTCCACCCGGAGGTCGAGGGCCTCCTGCTCGTACTCCTCGGCGCCGAAGGCCCGCACCACCCGCATGGACTCCAGGCTCTGCCGCAGCCGGGCCAGGAACGAGCTCTCCGCCCGGCGCACGGTGTGGGTGTGCCGGCGGACCAGCCGCCCCAGCAGGTTCAGCGCGATGATTACCGGCGGGAGGATGATGAACGTGACCAGGGCCAGGCGCCAGTGCCGCGCCAGAATCAGCCCCAGGAGCACCAGGGAGCCGGCCGCGGCGGTGACGAACTCCTTCACCGCGTAGACCGAGTTCGAGAGGGTGTTTACGTCGTGGACCAGGCGCGTCAGGGAGTCGCTGGAGCCGACGGCGGTGTGGAAGCCCACGTCCAGGTCCAGGAGGTGGTCGTAGAAGCGCCGGCGCAGGTCGTAGGTCAGCCGCTGCCCCGAGTACTGGATGGCGTAGCTCCCGCCGAAGACCAGCAGCGCGTTGATCGCCAGCGAGACCGCCATGCCCAGGGGGAGGAGCCAGTCCGCAGCCCCGGCGCCGAGCCCCAGGCCGGAGAGGAACCGGTCCAGTCCGGGATTCGGGGCGGACAGCCGGTCTATGAACATCCCGGCCAGCCAGGGCAGCCCCCCCTCGGCGGCCGAGGCCACGAGGTTAAGCGCCCAGCCAAGGGTGATGAGGGGCCACTGGACCAGCATCTCCCGGAAAAAGCGCCGGAGCGAGTGGCCGAATTTTTCAGCCACGGCGACCCTCCAGTAATCCGGCGATTTCTTCCGCCGCGCGCCCCGCCGCACCGCCGCCACCCAGCCGCTCCCTCAGCTCCAGACCGGCCTCCCGCTGCCTCGTCCGAAGACTCTCGTCGGCGAGGAGGTCCCAGGCCGTCCGGGCCAGGCCCACCGGCGTCAGCCGCGACTGCAGCAGCTCCGGCACGATTTCCCTCTCCGCGACCAGGTTGGACAGGCCGATCCACGGGCGGCGGATCACGGCCCGGCCGAAGAGGTAGGTCAACAATCCGGTTTTGTAAACCAGAACCTGGGGTATTCCCAGGCAGGCGACCTCGAGGCTGGCGGTTCCCGAGGCCACCAGGGCCAAGCCGCAGCGGGCGACCTCGGCGTGGAACGTTCCCGCGACTCGCTCGACGAGGCGGTCCACGTCGAGCTTATCGAGCCGCGCCGCGGTCAGCTCCCGAATCTCGTCCGTAGCGCTGGGGAGGACGAAGCGGAGCTCGGGGTCGCGGTTTACTAAAATTTTCGCCGCGCCGAGCATGGGCGGCAGGATTTTATCCAGCTCCCCCGGCCGGCTCCCCGGCAGGAGGGCGATGCGCTTCGCGTCGCCGGGGGGCCCCGGGGCGGGGAGGTAGTCCAGGACCGGATGGCCGACGAAGAGAGTCCGCGCGCCGTGCGAGCGCCAGAGCGCCTCCTCAAAGTCGAAGATGACCAGCATCAGGTCGCAGAGCCTCGCCAGCCCCGCCGCCCGCCAGGGCCACCAGGCCCACACCTTGGGGCAGATGTAGTAGA
>JAPLSK010000107.1 GCA_026398675.1 bacterium
GGGCTTTCCATCGCGAACGGGATGGCGCTTGCGGCGCGGCTCGACGGCCGGGACTCCCGCTTTTGGTGCCTTTTGGGCGACGGGGAGCTGGACGAGGGGCAGTGCTGGGAGGCGGCCATGACCGCCGCCCACTACGGCCTGGACAACCTCACCGCCATCGTGGACCGCAACCGCCTGCAGATTGACGGGGACACCGAGGTGGTGATGGCGCTGGAACCCTTGTCGGACAAGTGGAAAGCTTTCGGCTTCCACGTGATTGACTGCGACGGTCACAGCTTCCCGGACCTGCGGCGGGCCTACGCCGAGGCGCGGGAAACCAAGGGCAAGCCGACCTGCATCATCGCCCACACGCACAAGGGGCGGGGGGTGTCCTTCATGACCGACCAGGCGGGATGGCACGGCCGGGCGCCGAACCAGGAAGAGCTCGTCCGGGCCGTGGGCGAGGTCTGCGGCTGCGCCCCGGAAACCCCGGATTGCTGCCTGAAGCTCGCCCGGGGAGGTGGTCGCTGATGGCCCTGGTAAAGGCGATGCATCTAGCGCCCCTGGAGGAGGCCTCGAAGGCGGAAAACTGGGAGGCCTGCAAGAAGGTTTACGGGGAGGCGCTCTTCGAGCTGGCGCGGACGCGGCCCGAGGTCGTCTGCCTCGACGCCGACCTGGCCAACTCCACCGAGGGGAAGCGCATCCGGGACGCCGAGGACGAAAAAATCTCGCGGCGCTTCTTCGACGTGGGCATCTGCGAGCAGGACCTGGTGGGCACCGGGGCGGGGCTGGCGCTCTCGGGGAAAATCCCCTACTTGAACAGCTTCGGGGTGTTTCTGTCGGGGCGGGCCTGGGACCAGATCCGGGTGAGCGTGTGCTACCCGAATCTGCCGGTGCGCTTCGGCGGCCCCTACGGCGGCATCTCCGTGGGGCCCGACGGGCCGACCCACTTCGCCATCTCCGACATCGCCCTCCTGCGGAGCCTGCCGAACATGACGCTGGTCTCGACGGCGGACGCGGCGCAGGTGGGGCCCATCATGCGCGCCACCGTGGACCACCCCGGGCCGGTTTACATCCGCATGGGACGGGTGCCGCTCCCCGTGGTGACCACCGACCGCACCCCCTTCGAGGTCGGCAAATGCCACGTCTACCGCGAGGGCTCGGACCTGGCCCTCTTCGCCACCGGGCACATGGTGTACGAGTCCCTGGTGGCCGCCGAGAGGCTGGCCGAGCTCGGGGCCGAGGTCGCCGTCGTCAACGTCTCCACCCTCAAGCCGCTGGACACCGAAACGGTGGTGGCGCTCGCACACGCTTGCGGACGGGTGGCGACGGTGGAGGAGCACAACGTCCTCGGGGGCCTGGGCGGCGCGGTGGCCGAGGTCCTCGCGCGGCACCGCCCCACGCCCATGCTCTTCATCGGCGTCCAAGACGTGTTCGCCGAGTCGGGGGAGGCGCTGGACCTTTTGGCCAAGTACGGGCTGAACGCGGACGGTATTTTCGACCGCCTGGCGGGATTCCTGAAGTTGACGTAACGCCCGTCCCCTCCCCCCTTTGGGGGGAAGCGCGCTTACGGGTCAGGGAGGGGGGTGAAGCGTCCCCTTCTCCCTGTGGGGGAAGCGCGCTTACGGGCTAGGGTGAGGGCTACCTTAAAAAAAGGGGTGGGTTTAGAGACCCGCCCCTACGTCATCGCAAATACAAGGGTCGGGGTGAGGGCTGCAGCGGTCCCCTCTCCCTCCTAGGGAGAGGGCTAGGGTGAGGGTCGAGGTCGGGAACGTGGAACGTGCGGCAGCCCGTGGAAGGGCCGCCCTACGTCATCACAAAAAGGGCGACCGCAGAGGGTCGCCCCTACGTCATCGCAAGCTGCAAGGCGCTGGTCGGGATGAGAGATGCCCCTAAAAAAACGGCGGGGATAGAATCCCCGCCCTACGCCATCGCAACCATTGAAGCGGCGGGGACTAAAGTCCCCGCCCTACATTAACTCACAACCGCCCCCCCCCGACCGGCCCCTTAGTCGTGTAAGTAGTTCACGATGGCCTTGCGCTCGTCGGTGCCCGGCTCGGGCTCGGCGGCCAGAAGACGCGCCTTGCCCTCGGCGTCCATGGCGCACTCCAGCGTCCCCTGGATGTTCTTGTAGCAGTAGTGCCGCCCCAGGGGCTGGTCATCCTTGCCGACCTCGGAGCAGTAGAACAGGGCCGGGTCGAGGCCGAGGTCGTCCACCAGTTCCCGGGCGTTGGGGTGGGTGTCGGAGTAGTGGAGCATGCCCTCGACGATGTCGCCGAAGGAGTCGGTGATTTTCAGGTCGCCCTCGGTGCCGAAGCCGCGCTCGACCCTGGTCTTACCCTTGAGCGTGAGCCAGAGGACGACGGCCTGCTCGATGTTGCGCTGGTTCTCCTTGCAAACGGAGGTCTTCGTCCCGGTCTCGTAGTCGGCGAAGTTGGGCTGGACGACGCTGAAGATGATGGCGGCCAGGGCGAGGAAGACCAGAATCTCGACCCAGGGGATGCGCTTGGTTTCGGCCATCTCGTGACTCCAGAGGGTTGTTAATCCAGGGAGTGGACGTACTGGGCGTTGGGGTCGCGGTGCTCGCCCTTGAGATCGGTGGTGCACTCGACGTCGCCGGTCACCCCTTTGAGGGTGTAGTGGAAGCCGATGGGCTCTTTCTTGTCGGCGCGCTCGGGGCAGACGAAGATGCCCTCCGGCGCGCCGAAGGCTATGAGCTCGCGGGCGTTGGGCCGGGTGTCATCGGAGGAAAGGAACCCGCCCGAGGGGCCGATCTTGTAGTTCGCCGTCGAGTTCACCCGCACGTCGTAGACCGTCCGGCCCTCGACGATTTTTCTCGTCACGACGAGGGTGAAGCCGGTCCCGGGGAGCGCGCCCTCCCCGGCGTAGGAATTGACGAAGAGCGAGGCGGAGTAGCCCGCCGCGATGAGCGTGGCGGCGTTGGGCACCGTGGCCGAATCCTCCAGCCCGCCGCCCACGGGGACGAAGGACGTGCGCTGGGAGGGATTGGCGGTGAGCCGGGCTGCGATGTACTCCTCGACGGCGGCCTGGATTTTATCGCGCTGGGCGCCGAGCTCGTCCTGCTTCTGGTTGACGAAGTCGGCGATCCAGCGGGAAATCGCCTCCTGGTGCTGGAGGCATATCATGGTGTTCTCATCGCGCCGGGTGTTCTCGATGCTGGGGATGGCGATCGAGGCGATGATTGTGACCACGGCGATGACGATCATCATGTCAACGAGAGTGAAGCCGCGCTGCACGGAAGCCTCCCGCGGGTGCCGACGCCGGGCCGGCGAGGGGTCGAAAGGAGCAGCTTGATAGGTGGGGCTATTATAAATAAAAACGGGGTAAAAAAGCAGCCCCCCCTCCGCAGGCCGCTGATTTCACATTCCCAGCCTCTACCCTCACCCCGGCCCGAGTTTCGAAGATTGCTCTGACGTAGGGGCCGACCTTCAGGTCGGCCCGCGGGCGACCGTGGACGGTCGCCCCTACGGGTCGTATTTGCATCGGATAGACGTAGGGCGGGAATTCCTATCCCCGCCGCGTGTTTACCCCTCACCCTAACCCTCCCCCCAAAGTGGGGAGGGGACCATCGCAACCCTCACCCGCGGGTTGCGTTGACGTAGGGGCGGGGCTCCGTCCCCGCCAGCGGGCCAACGATGTTGACGACCGACTCGAACGTAGGGCGGGGAACCGAGCGAAGCGAGCTATGCGAAGCAAATCCTTTCCCCGCCGCTTATGTGCTCCCGACCTCGACCCTCACCCCTACCCGTCGGCGCGCCGCTCCCTGGAAGGGAGAGGGAGAATGCAATTCTACCCGCCCACGAGACCCGGCATCTGGAAAATCGGCAGGTACATCGAGACGACCAGCCCGCCCACAACGATGCCGAGAATTATCATGAGCACCGGCTCCAGGAGCGCGGAGAGGTTGGCGACGGCGACCTCCACCTCGTCGTCGTAGAACTCCGCGACGCGGTTGAGCATCTCCTCGAGGCGCCCGGTGCGCTCGCCCACGGCGACCATGGCGACGACCATGGGCGGGAAGACGTCGGTCTCGGCGAGCGGCTCGGCGAAGGTTCGGCCCTCGCCGACGGCGCGGCGCGTCTCCAGCACGGCCCGCTCTAGGACCCGGTTGCCCACGGTGGCGGCGGTGATGGCCAGGCCGTCCATGATGGGCACGCCGGAGCGCACGAGGGTTCCCAGGGTGCGGGTGAAGCGAGCCACGGCCACCCGGATGAAAAGCTTGCCGAAGATGGGCGCCCCGAGTTTCCAGCGGTCCAGGCGCAGGCGGCCCTCGGCGGTGTCGCCGTAGAACCTCACAAAGAAAATCGAGGCGGCGATGACGAGGGCCAGGATCCACCAGTAGTCGCGGAAGAAGGTGGAGAGGGCCACGACGACCTGGGTGGGGAGGGGGAGCTGGGCGCCGAAGTTGTTGTAGATGCCCTCGAAGAGCGGGATGATGAAGACCAGAAAGCCCATGCCCAACAGGATGACCATGGAAAGGACTACGGCGGGGTAGGTGAGTGCGCCGGAGACGCGGCGCCGGAGGGAGTCGGCGCGTTCGAGGTACCCGGCCAAGCGGTCCAGGATGACCTCGAGGTTGCCGGAGACCTCGCCGGCGTGCACCAGGGCGACGTAGAGACGGCCGAAGGTCTTCGGGAAGCGCTCGAGGGCGGCGGAAAGCGACTGGCCCGCCTCCACCTGACGCCGCAGGTCCACGGCTATCTCGGCCAGCCCCTCGGGCGACTGCTCGGCCAGGGTGGCCAGGGTCTGCACGAGGGGAAGCCCGGCGCCGAGCATGGTGGAGAACTGGCGCGTGAAAACCACCAGGTCCCGGCGTTTGACCTTGACGTCCCGGACGGCCACCGGCTCGATGGCGGTGACGAGGAGGCCCTGG
>JAPLSK010000108.1 GCA_026398675.1 bacterium
TACGCCTTCGGCACCCGCCAGCGCTACAACGCCGGTTACACCTTCCCCCAGTTGGCCTACGCCAGCGACGGCACCGAGTCTTAACGGCTCACGGGTGGACCCTCTAGTCCACCCCGCACTCATGCATTCATCCGAGGAGGGACTTTGGCTTACGCCCAAGTCAGCGAGCTGCGCGAATTTCTGGGCGACGCCTTCGCCGAGGTGGAGGACGAAACCCTCGACGGCTACCTGGACTACGCCTCAGCGGAGATAGACACCCGGCTCTCGCCCCACTTCGCGGAGTTGCCCTTCGACCCCGTTCCAGCGCTCGTGGGGCGGATGTGCCTCTACCGTGCGGCGGCGGAGGTCCTGGTCGTCTACTACGGTCGGGCCGGAGCCGGGACCGAGGACGGGCGCGCGGCGCGATTCCGCGACGATTACGAGACTCTCGTCGCCCTGCTCCTGCGCGATCCGGCGCTGTTGGGCGTGGAGCTTGGTCCCCGGCGCGGCTCCGTCGCCTTCTTCCACGACGACCCGGACCGCCCCGGCCTCTCCCGCTTCGGGCGGTTCCCCGGCGAGGAGGGGTCATGGTAGACCTCGCCCGGCACCACTCCATGGTCACCGGCGCCCTGGCCGCCGGGCTCTTCGCCGGCGCCCGCGTCACCTACGACCCGGGGCTCCTGCACCGTTTGCCCGAGCTGCCCGCCGCGGGCCTGATCTCCATCTCGCCCCAGCGGGTGGAGCTCCTCGACGGTTCCCGCGCCCTCGTCGAGCTGGAGGTCACGTTGAGCCTCGCCCGGCTCGGCGACGCCGAGACGGTCTGGGACCTGACTTCCCGGTGCGCCTCCCTGTGGCGCCTCCTCAACCGGGCGGCGGAAGAGGGTCTGCCCTACGCCTACACTTACGGGGAGAGCGAGATTTCCGGCCACACCGCCGAGGAGTGGCTCTCCCTGGAGGGCCTGACGGCGCGGTATTGGCGCACCTCCCTGGTGACCCCGCCCCGGCCCGCCTACCACCACGCGACGGTCGAGGCCGCTCTGGCAGTCGTCGCCCCCCGTTGAAGAAAGGACCATAGATGCCTTCCACCGTTCTCACGGGCAAGGGCTGCATCGTGGACGTGACCACCGGCCTCGTCTACGGCGGCGTGCAGGAGTTCAAGCTCACCAACGAGCTGGAGACCCGGAGCTTCCCCGCGGGGGAGCGCTGGAGCTCGTTCACCGTGCCCGTCGGGGTGAGCTGGCGGGGCGAGATAGCCTTCAAGGCCCTGGACGCGGCCACGCTGGGGGTCGTCCTCGGCGGTCAGAGCTCCACGGGGCGGGTGCTGGAAGTGCTCGGCGAGGAGGCGGCCGTCCCCGATGAAGAGCCCTACACCGTCGCGCTGGAGTACGACGACAACGTGGCCAAGTCCGAGACGGTGAAGAACGCCGCGGGCCGCGCTTTCCGACGGATTGAGGGTGACCCTGCCTCCGGCGAGTACGCGATTGACGGCGACACGGTGACCTTCTCCGCCGTCGACGCGGGCGCGGAGGTCCGCCTCTCGTACCTCCGTCTGGACCCGAGCGCCGGGGACAAGCTCGTGGTCGGCCCCGAGGACATCCCCCAGAAATTCTCGCTCTACGGCGTGCTCCGCGGCCACGACCTCGTCGAGGGACGGGTGCCCGAGGCCCGCTTCGCCGTGTACCTGGCCGACTGCCGCCGGACGGGGGAGTTCCGCTTCGGCGCCCCGGCGGACGGCCTGGGCGGATTCACCCTCTCCTTCACCGCCCAGAACGAACAGCCCGGCGACGTGGTCTTCTACCTGCCCCCGCGGGAGGCCGACTAGATGAAGCGCGAACCGAAGGAACAGGATCTCTTCCGCCTGGCCGGCGCCGCGCTCGACGGAGATGACGCCGGGACGGAGGACGCGGTTGAGCCCGAGGAACTGCTGCCGCCGGGGAATGTCGAAATAGGCGGCCGGCTTTACCCAGAGCCCACCTGCTACGCCTACGTCCTTCTGGAGCGGGTCGCGTCCGGGCGCTTGCCCTACGAGCTCACCGCCACCGAGCGCGCCCTGTACCTGTTGTGGATCGTCCTGCGCCAGGAGAGCCCCGCCGAGCTCGCCGCGCTGACCCAGCGCCCCCTGGCCGAGGCCGAGCTCGCGCGGTTCGCCGCCGAGCACACCCCCGCGGAGCTCCGCGCCTTCCTGGAGGGCTACCTGCCGTCCGCGTCGCACGCGGTGAAAAAAAAAGCCCCGACGCCGGCGACGCCGGTCAGGGA
>JAPLSK010000109.1 GCA_026398675.1 bacterium
ACGGCGGAAGCCGGCGGGGGCGCAGCCGGGGGAACCGCCACCTTCCCCTGGGTCCTGGTCGGCGCCGTGGGCGCGGTGGCCGCCACCGCGGCCATCGTCTACCTCACCGCCGAGCCCCAGGAGAACGGCGGGGGATCCACGATCGACATAGATGTCCACTGGTAACCACCGACGAAACGGGAGGATGGAGATGAAAAGACCGCTTGCGTTTTTCGCCGTCCCGGCCGTCATCGGTGCGCTCGTCGCCTGCGACATGACGGGTATCGGCGGTGAGCCGGGCCGGGTGGTCCTCGACCTGGAAATCGTGAACCCGTCGGGGCCGCTCGACGTGGACCGGGTGCGGGTCAGAATCACCGCGCCGGATTTCGACGCGGACCGCTGGTACGAGTTGGAGATTGACGGGAACAGCGCCTCCGGCAGCCTTTCCTGCGAGCCGGGGCCGGACCGCTTCGTGGAGGTGGACGTCTACGAGGACGGCGCGATTTCCTACACCGCCGCCGGCACGGTGGACCTGGAGCCGGGCGAGACGAAGACCCTCTCCCTCGCGGCCGAATCGGTCTACTCGGACTACCTCCGGATCACCGGCCGCGTCGGCAGCTTCGGCGTCCGGGACCAACAGCTCGACTGCCCGTCGGACGCGGTCATCGCCCGGGAGTACCTCTACGTCGTGGACCCCGCCGCGTGCGAGCTCAAGGCCTACGACCCGGCCGACCTCGAGGCGCCGCCGGTCTGGGTCCGGGACCTGTCCGACCTGGACTCCGACACCGAGCTTCCCTACTTCCCGGCCACCATCGAGTACTTCCCCGAACTGGGCGAGCTTCTCGTGGCCGACCCGATCAACGGCCGCCTGGACGTCTTCGATCCCGACGACGGCACCTACTACGGTGAGTTCACCGTTCCCGACGGTCTCACCAAGCCGGTGGACATGCTCCACTGGACCACCGCCGGGAGCGTCTTCATGGTGGACACGGACGACTCCGAGCTATACCTGCTGAACCACGACGGCACCCCCTGGCCGGGCAGCCGCGTCCTCTACGACGACCAGGGCCACGCGATAGTCAACCCCGTCGGGGTGGCCCTGACGGGCTCGGCGGGGGACGACGCCTACCTGGCGGTCACCAGCGCTCCGGAAGATGAAGGGGTGCCGGGCCGGATATACTTCTACACCTACCATCTCTCCGAGGGGCCCGCGTACACCGGCTCCGCCGGGGAGGGGCACCTCGAGCATCCCACGGGCATCGCCTGTGCCCAGGGCCTCTTGATCGTGGCCGACGCCACGCTCCACGCGCTGAAGATTTTCGACACCGGGGGCGCCTTCCTGGACAGCTTCGGCTACTTCGGCGACCGCCTGGGGACCTTCACCAACCCCCTGGGCGTATTCGCCGATGACCTGCGGCTCTACGTGGCGGATTCGCTGAACCACCGGGTCCAGCACTTCGACATCCTGGAACGGTAGCCGCCGGGTCGCGGGTGACGTCGGGGTGGCCCCGTGGGGAGAGTCCGCGGCTAAAGGCCTGACGGCGGCCGAGGGGATAACTGCGCCCGCGGGGACATCCCACTAGGGGCCGCCGTTTGGCAACGAAGGAGGCGCGCGTGCCGGAGGAGGGCGAAGGCCGGGAGCTGATCGAGCGCTTCCTGGCCCACCTCGCCGGGGAGCGGGGCTATTCGCCGGCCACCATCGCGGCGTACCGCTCCGACCTCTCCTCCATCGAAAAAAGGACCGGGCCGCTGGAGAGCCTGACCTCGACCGCGCTGGTCGGGTACCTGCTCGCGGAGAGGGAGGCCGGCCGGACGGCGTCCACCATCCGCCGCCGCTTGGCCGCTTTGCGGTCCTTCGCAAATTTCGCCGCCGCCGAGGGGCTTTTCGACCCAAAACTCCTCGGGGATCTCACCCTGCCCCGTCACGCCGAGCCGCTGCCCAAGCCGCTCCGGCCTGAGGAAATCGAGGCGCTGCTCGCGGCCGCCGGGCGCCGCCTGGAACGGGCGAAAGATTCCGCGAAATCCGCGTACAAGGTGTTGTCTCCGACGCAGCGCGCGCTCCGGGACCTGGCGCTCCTGGAGCTTCTCTACGCCTCCGGGCTGCGCGTCTCCGAGGCGCTTTCCGTGGAATGGGCGCAGCTCGACCTGCGGGCCGGCTACGTCCGGCTGACCGGGAAAGGCGGGCGGCAGCGGGTGGTGCCGGTGGGCGAGACCGCTCTCCGGGCGCTCACGCGGTACCGCGAAGCGCTGGTGCAGCCGAAGAGGACGGACCCGGTCTTCTGCTCGCGGCCCGGCGCGGCCCTGAAGCGGAACCGGGTCAACCGGCTGCTGGCCGAGCTGGCCGCCGAGGCCGGGCTGGACCTCGCGCCGGGGCCACACCGGCTCCGGCACAGCTTCGCCACCCATCTTTTAGCCGGCGGGGCGAGCGTCCGGCTGGTCAAAGAGCTCCTGGGCCACAGCCGCCTGACCGAGACCCAGCGCTACACCCGGGTGGAGGTGAGCCGCCTGGAGCAGGCGCACCGGGAGGCGCACCCGCGAAGCCGGAGGAAGGGTTAGTCGCAATAAACGGTGTGGTACGGGCCGGAGTGAGGGTCGAGGATGGGAGCGTATAAGC
>JAPLSK010000110.1 GCA_026398675.1 bacterium
TAAAGCGGCGGGGACTAAAGTCCCCGCCCTACATTTAGCGTATTATGGCCAATGACCCGATGCCACGGTCGCGCGGCGGCCCGGTTTACTCGGCCGGCTCGATCTCCTGGAACTCCAGCACCCGCACCGGGACCGCCCACACGTTGGGGCTGCCCAGGCCGTGGTCCCGGTAGTACGCCGGGTCGCCCTCGAACTTCGCGAAATCGCCCCGGGCCATCTCCGGAACCTGGCTCTCCTTATCGAAAAGCCGCAGGGTGACCGCCACGAAGACGAATGCGTTATAGGCGGTGGAGCCCTCCGTCTTCGGCGACACGCCCGCCGCGACCCACATGGTATCGGCGGATCCGGCCGCCGAACGCAGCCGGTCCACCATCGTCGGGTCGGTCACCGGCAGCCAGGCCCGGAGCCCCGAGTTCTCCACCAGAACCTTGGCCACGGGGATGCCCAGGTCGTAGCTGACGTCGGAGCGGATGGCCTCCGCCTTGATGACGTCGGTTATAAGGCTGTCCAGGTTGTTCTCCTTCTCCCCCACGGTCGCGCCGCTCGTCGCGCTCACGATGGTTTCCGCGTCGGCCATGAGCCCCGCCTCGCCTTCGGTGGCCTCGCTGCGGTACTCGTCGTAGGTCATCGTTTCACTCGAACCGGCGCCCTCGCCCTTGAGGGCCGAGGTGATGATGGTCGAGCTGCCCACGCCGCCCACCTCTGAGGACTCCGCGGGGTAGACGAAGTCGCCCTCGCCGCTCCCGCCTCCGCCGGTGCCGCGGACGGTAGACTCCTCGTAGACGTGGTCCCCCTCATAGAGAAGCGCCACCTCCTCGCCGGTCTCGTTGACGTAGCGCTGGCGGTAGGTGAGGTACTCGAAGCTGCCGTTGGTATCGTAGGCCAGCTTGACGAACTGGCTCTCGCCGTCGGGGTCCAGGCCGGAGCAGCCGATGGTGAAGAAGGTGAGGCCGAGGTCGCGGGCGTCCTCGGCGGCGTCCTGGAGGGTGTAGCCGGCGTCGGAATAGAGGTGGTCGGCCGCGTCGCCGATGACGAAGGCCAGGCGGACGACGGGTCCGGGCTCCCAGGAGAGCTCGTGGATGGCGGCCCGGAGCCCCTCGGCCACGCTCTCCGGCGCGTCGCCGCCCCCCGTAGCGATGATCGAGTTTATCCGCTCGTTGAGCCGCGCCACGTCGTAGGTCAGGTCCGTGGTCTGCGTCACGTAGACGTCGCCCCGGTCCCGGTACTCCACGATGCCGAAGCGCACGGCGGGCGGCGGTGTACCCTGCGCCACCTCGGCCGCGATTTCCTTCATCTTCTCCTTCACCACCTGGATCTCGTCGCCCATGGAGCCGGTGGTGTCTATGACGAAGGCCACGTCGAAGCGGACGGCGCCCTCGGGGACGTCATAGGTGAGCCCCGAGCCCAGCGACACGCCGCGCAGCTTGTCAATGAGCGCCGCCGAGGTCGCGTCCACCAGGTCGAAAATGTCCCCCTTGTCGTCCGTGGCCGCCTTCACCGCCCCCAGCACCTCCGCCGTCTCGACCTCCAGAATCTTGGTGTCCAGCCGGAAGCTCTCCCCGGACACCGTCAGGTTGCCCATGATCAGGAGCTCCACATTCAGGATCTTCCCCACCTCGAGGGCGGTGGCGTTGTCGGTGATTCCCGAGCCTCCCAGGGCCATCTCCTGGAGGACCTCGTCCAGCCGCTCCCGCTCGATGACGGTGATGTCGCGCTGGTTGGCCAGGTCGGTGATGAGCATCTCGGGGATGCCGGTGGCGAGGTAGTCGTAGTCGTGCGTGGCGGCGGCCACGTCGAAGTAGAGCACTGCGATTTTCTTGGGCGCGAGCGCCACGGATGCGGCCGCCAGAATCGAAAGCACGACGAGAAGCGCCTTTTTCATCTTCCCTCCCCGGTTCTTGAATCAACGGGCCAAGTTGCGTAAGGTATACGATTTAATAGAGGTGTTTGTCACGGATTCATTGGGGTGTTGCAAAATGAACTTTCGGGCGGCATAATAAGGGCGGTGGATTCCCCCCCGGCGGAATACGGGAGGCACTGGTCGCCATATGCCGGGAGGGTTCCAGCGGCAATTCAGTCCTCGTAAATCCGGGAGGCGAGGCGGGCGATCTCGAGTTCAGCGTGCTGGCGGAAGATTCCCTCGCCCGGCGGGGCGCCTACACCGTCGGAGGCCGCACCGTCGAGACGCCGGCCTTCATGCCGGTGGCGACCCAGGCCACGGTCAAGACCCTCGACGCCGGCGACCTCCGGGCCCTGGGCGTCCAGCAGCTGGTCTGCAACACCTACCACCTGTGGCAACGTCCCGGTCCGGCGGTGGTTGCGGGAGCGGGCGGATTGCGCCGCTTCATGGGCCTGGGCGACGACGGCCCGGCGATTCTCACCGACTCCGGCGGCTTCCAGGTTTTCTCCCTCTCCGGCCGCCGGGGAATCGGCGCCCGATTGCCCGCCGAGACCGAGAGCGACCGCGACGAGGGCTTCCCCGGCCTGGACGGCGAGAACGCGGTCCCCGATGCCTGGAGCCGCGAGCGGGAGCCGGTCGTCCGGCGGCTGGACGCCGATGGGGTGCTCTTCGCCAGCCCCCTGGACGGGGAGCTCTACGAGCTGACCCCGGAGCGGTCCGTGGGGGTGCAGCACAGTCTGGGGGCCGACGTGGTCATGGCCCTGGACGAGTGCACGCCGTACCCGGCGACCCCGGAGGAGGTGCGGACGAGCCTCGCGCTGACCCACGCCTGGGAGCGGCGGTCGGCGGAGGAGCACCGGAGGCTCAACTCCTCCAACGGCACGCGGCGCGCGTTCTTCGCCATCGTCCAGGGCGGGATGCACCCCGACCTGCGGGCCGAATCGGCGGCCTTCTTGAAGGAGCTGGACGCCGACGGCTACGCCCTGGGGGGCCTCTCCGTGGGCGAGCCCAAGGCGCTGTACCGCGAGGTGCTGGAGTCCTCGGCGCCGCTGCTGCCCGGCGACCGGCCCCGGTACCTGATGGGCGTGGGCACTCCGGCGGACATCGTTCACGCCGCGGCCCTCGGGATGGACCTCTTCGACTGCGTCCTGCCCACGCGCAACGCGCGCAACGGCCAGCTCTTCACCTGGGCCGGGAAGCTCAACCTGCGCAACGCGCGGTTCAGGGAGGATCACACGCCGCCGGACCCCGAGTGCGGCTGCCCGGTGTGCGCCGGGTACACCCGGGCCTACCTGGCGCACCTGGTGCGCGCCGGCGAATTTCTCGGGCTGCGGCTGGCGACCTATCACAACCTCTTCTTCTACCTACAACTGATGCGGCGGATCCGCGAGGCGATCCAGGAACAAAGTTTGGAAAAACTCGCCGAACAGGTGTTCGCCGCCTACCCAGAATAACCATGAACGACGATTACGAAATTGCCCTGAAGTTCTTCCCGCCCGACCCGGGCCTGCAAATACCCCGTACGAACCTTCTGGCCAAGCGGGGCGTGGTCCGCCTGGGTCAGGGCTGGGCGGTGCACTCCCACCTCGACGACCTGTCCTGCGGCGGAGAGCCGGGGGAGCCCGAGGTGCTGGCCGCCATGCCCCCGGTGGACTGGACCGGCTTCTGCTACGCCGCGCCGGACTGGGAGGGCGTGCTGCGCCAAGCCTTCAACGCGGTCGTCCGATGGCCCCGGGTCGGCTTCATCGCCCGGGAGCCCTACCCGGAGCCGGAGCATCCGGTGCGCTGGCTGGCCCCCCGCGACGAGAAGGATTTGGCGGAGATAGACGAGCCCTGGCTCTGGAAGTACCACCCGAGCATCGCCCACTTCATAGATAACGAGAACGTCTTCGGGGCCGAGGTGGGAGGGCACATCCGCTCGATAGCGGCGGTCTTCGCCGAGGACGGGGTCTACGCCGACCTGGGGTTGGCGACCCACCCAGCCTTCCGCAAGCGGGGGCTGGTCCGGTCCTGCGTGGTGGCCCTGTGCGCCGAGATGGTGGGATTCCACATCACCCCCTTCGCCGAGACGGGGGCCGACAACGTCTCGGGGCGGGCCATGCCGCGGTCCATGGGGTGGGAGGAGATTCGGCTGCCCGATCTGTTCTGCATCAACCGGGAGCCGCCGCCGGGGTCGTAAGCCGGCGCGGGGCGCGGGCCGGGGTGAGGATTGCCGTCTGTCCCCTCCCCCCTCTGGGGGGAGGGTCAGGGAGAGGGG
>JAPLSK010000111.1 GCA_026398675.1 bacterium
GGAGACCAGCCCCTGCGCCGACAGGTGGCCGTCCTCCACGTCCACCGTGTCTTGCATAAAAGGCAGGTCGTCCAGGGGGAAGTCGTACGCGCCGAAGTAGAGCTCCAGCGGCCTTTCGAGGGAGGTGAGACCGAGACGGCCCACGGCGTCCATCGAGCCGCCCACAAGCGAGGCGTCCAGACCGACGAGGCGGACCTCCTCCCCGGTGAACTCGGCATCGAGATGGATGTCATCCACCTCGAAATCATCGGTGCCGATATTCCGGGCGGTGAGGGTCAGGGTTCCCAGTTTCGCCTCGGAGTCGCCGGGGGGCAGGGGCTTCACGCCGGCGAGGGCGTCCACCAGCTCGACAAAGTTCACGCCGGGGCGAATGACGAGCCCCAGCGCCAGGTTCTGCAGATGGTACCCCTCGCAGGAGACGCCCGCCAGGCTGAGCTCGAGATTCACCTGGGGTTCCACGAGCCGGCCGGAAACCTCCAGGTTCAGCCGGGCCAGGCCGGAGATTGGATTTTCGGAGAGGCCCAGCGCGGACGAGAGGGCTCCCAGGTCCACCTCGGGGGCGCGGAGCCGCGCGGAGAGCTCCTCGTCATCGAAGGAGTACGTCCCCCCCAGCGAGACGGAGCCGGCGGCGGTCACCAGTTCCACGTCCTCCACCCTCACCCAGTCCCCGGTCAGCTCCGTGACGAAGGGGTGGGCGTTCAGGATATCGAAGTCGTGGTACACGACGTGGAGGAGGTCCGTGGAGAAGAGGATGTCGGTCCCGGGGGGACCGGGCCCGAGGAGCCGGAAGCCGCCCCGGTAGAAGAGGGACGTCTCCGGATCCACGACGAGGTAGAGCTGCTCGATCTCGCCGGTATCGCCGGCAAAGCTCAGACGCCCCTCCAGCTCCTCGAAGGTTCTCCCGCCGGCCGTGATGCCCGCCAGGCGCAGCTCGCCCCTGAACGCGGGCCGGTCGGTGAGGGACAGCGTACCGCCGACCCACCCCTGCTCCACCCGGTTCTCGCCGTACCCGGCGTCGCGGGCGTCCAGCTCGAAGAGGAGGTCGCTCAGCCTTACCTCCCCCTCGACCGAGGTCAGGTGGAGGTTGCCCGAAAGTCGGGCCTCTCCGACGGTGAATCCGGCGCAGGAGCCGTGGGTGAGGAAGAGCTCGACGCGGGTGGCCAGGTCGGATAATGTGCCCTCCAGGGCGGCGCGGAAGTCGAGCGTCCCCGCCAGGTCGGGCTCTCCGACCAGCCCGGCCAATCGGTCCAGGGGCACCCCGCGGCCGTCAACGGTGAAGGCCAGCCCCGAGGAGGTGATGCGCCCGCGGCCGTTTATCCGCGCGCCGCCTATGCTCAAGAGCCCCTCGGTGACGACGAAGTCGTCCGGGGTGCCGTGACCGGCCAGATGGAGCCCGTTGATGCGCACCCCCCTGAGCCGGCTGGGGAAGAGGACGACCTTGGCGGTGATGCCGTCCACGGCATCGTCACCCCCGTGGACGGTGAACCGGCCGTTGAAGTCGCCGGGCCATTGGGCCAGCGTCAGGGGCGCCAGCTCGGCGGGGTCCAGACCGTAGAAATCCAGCGCGGCCTCGACGGTCGGCCTCTCCCCGGAAAAGTCCACCGTTGCGGAGCCGGAGGCCCGGCCGCCGCCTCGACTCAGGCGGACCTTTTCCAGCGCGAGCCGCCCGTCCGCGTAACTTCCCCCGAGCTCCAATCCGTCGAGGAGGCACCCACCGACGGAGGGGTTCCGCGCCTTCAGCGTGAACCGGGCCCGGGGATCGGCGAAAGTGCCCTCTAGACGGCAGGTGAACTCGGTGTCGCCGGCCGGGGCGAGATCCCCGAGACCCACGCTCCGGAGCTCGGACAGGGAGAAGTGGGGCGAGTAGACGTCGAAGTCCAGCCGGTCCGTCGCCGGCTCCATCTCGCCCGCCACGTAAACCATCGAGGAGGAGGTGACGAGGGTCACGCCGTCGAACCGGATGGGACCGTCCTGGATGACCTTCATCCCGCCGTAGACCCGGAAGGTCCCGCCCCGGTACAGGCTGGTCCTGCCGCTTATGTCGATGCCTTGTAAGCCCACGTCCCCCGCGTCCAGGTCGAGGGACACCCGCCCCGAGAGGCTGTCGCACTCCAAGTCCGACTGCCCCTCGTCGAGGAAGTCGAAGCGGAATCCGGCGTTCACCAGCCTCACGTCGTCAACGACCAGGGGCGCCGCCGCCGCCGTCTTCTCGCCCCGCCTTCTGAAAATCTCCGTCACGTTCAGCCGGTCGCCCGGCATCTCTTCCAGCACGACCTCGGCGTCCGTCACCCTGGCCACCCGGAGCCGCACCTCGCCGGCGAGCATCTCGAAGGGGTTGTACTCCACATCCGTTTCTTTTACCACGACGAAGTAAGGCGCCTTGCAACCGGGCGGGTTGGAGATGGTCACGTCGCGCACCGTGGCGCCGGTCAAGAGCACCCCCTCCAGGCCTCCGATGGAAAAGTCCGCGTTGTACTCCTCGCTGAGGGCTTTCTCCACGGTCCGGACAATCCAGCGCTTGACGAAGGGGGTCTGGAGAACGATGAGGACGACGACGACCAGCCCCAGCGCCGACCCGATGGTCCATGACAGGACCTTCAGGCCGACGGAGAGCCAGCGGGGCCACCGCCCGTTTCGGGCGCCGGAGTCCCCTTTGGCGCTGGGTTTGGCGTTTTTTGGGGTCATCGGTTGCGTATTTTGCTTTCACCGCGGCGGGGTCGCGGCCTCCGGCGCGTTCGTACAAGCGTACCATGACGCCGGGCGGGTGGCAATCCGCGCCCGAAGGGAATATCTGCGCCCGAAGGTAAATCCGCGGGGTTGACTGCCCCCCCGGGGAACTTTATAATCTGCGCCCGAAGGTAAATCCAACGAGTTCATCGCCCACTCGAACCCGTACACCGCGAGGAAAGATGGACCTGACCGCCCTCATCTACGCCGTCTGCTGCCTGGGCGCCCTGGGGCTTTTGTTCGGCATCGCCCTGGCCGTGGTGGCCAAGAAGTTCGGCATCGAGGTTGACCCCAAGGTGGCCGAGATCCAGGACAACCTGCCCGGCGCCAACTGCGGCGCCTGCGGATTCCCCGGCTGCTCCGGCTACGCCGAAGCGGTGGCCACCGGCAAGACCCCGGTGACCGGCTGCACCCCGGGCGGCGACCCCGTGGTCGCGATAATCTCCAAAATCATGGGCGTCACCGCGGAAGGGACGCGGAAGATGATGGCCGTCGTCCGCTGCCAGGGCGACCACGACCGCGCCGTGGACGCTTACACTTACTACGGCGTGCCGCGGTGCTCGGTTGCGGTGAACCTGGATTCGGGCCACAAGGCCTGCACATACGGCTGCCTGGGCTTCGGCGACTGCGTGGAGGCGTGCCCCTTCGACGCGCTCTTCATGAGCGCCGCCGGCCTGCCGGTGGTGGTCGAGGAAAAATGCACCGCCTGCGGGGCCTGTGCGCGCGCCTGCCCCCGCAGCATCATCGCGCTCATCCCCGCCGACGAGCCGGTTTACCTGGGCTGCGTCAACCGCGGCCGGGGCAAAGCGGTCAAGGACGCCTGCCGGGTGGGCTGCATCGGCTGCTCCATCTGCGCCAAGGAGAAGGGCAATCCCAAGGGCGGGATTGAGATGGACGACGCCCTGCCGGTGCTGGACTTCGACCACGCGGGGCACGATTTCGCCGACGCCCTGCGGGCCTGCCCGCAGTCGAGCTTCGTCCGGCGGCTGCCCGCCGCGGCGGCGGAGATCCCCAAGGCCTCGTAGCGTCTGTCGGTTAATCAACACCTCACCCAAGGGTGAGGTTTTTTTAGTTAAGTCAGGATACCCGCCCCTACGTCTATACACCGCGAACCCCACCCGTAGGGGCGACCGTCCACGGTCGCCCGCCGCCCCCCCCACCCCGTGGGGGCGGCGCGCCGCCGGGGGTGGGGGTGGGGGGTGCGGCGGGTTCCCTCTCCCGGTGGGAGAGGGATTAAGGGTGAGGG
>JAPLSK010000112.1 GCA_026398675.1 bacterium
GCGTCGCCGGAGAGGCGTCCCCGCCGCCGGAGTGCCGTTATCCCCAGGCCGACGAAAACGGCGAACCCGACGAGGCCGACGTAGGGCGAGACGCCGGCCAGCAGCCCGACCGCCACCCCGGCGAAGCTGGAGTGGCTGACCGCGTTGGTGAAGAAGCTCATCCGGTGCCCGAGCACGCCGACCCCGATGATGCCGCAGGCGGCGGCGAGCAAGAGGCCGCCCACCAGGGCGCGGTTGAGAAAGGACGCCCCGGCGAGAGCCTGGGGGAGCAGGTGGTTCAGCAACTGGTAGAGCGGCTCGAACATCGCGGGCGGTTCAGTCCTATTCCGGAAATGGTTCGTCGCTCAACGCCCCCGGGGGGCCGTTTTCCGGCTACCCCTCCCGGGGGTGGTGGTCGTGGAGGAAGAGGCTCGAGTCCCGGCCGTACATGGCGACGATGGTCTCGGCCGAGATGGTCTCCCGCGTGCACCCCACGCCCATCAGGCGCCGGTTGAGGCAGACGACCCTCCGGGCGTGGGCGGAGACGACGGAGAGGTCGTGGCTGACCAGGACGGTGGTCAGGCCGCGCTCCTCGGTGAGCTCGGCCAGGAGCGCGGCGAAGAGCTCTCCCCCCACCGCGTCTATCCCGGAGGCCGGCTCGTCCAGTAGAAGTATGTCCGGGCCGCCGTTCCTCCCCGCCAGGGCCGCCGCCAGGAGCACCCGCTGGCGCTCCCCGCCGGAGAGGATGCCCAGGGGGCGATCGGCCAGATTCTCCGCCCGCATGGCCCTGAGCTGGCGTCGCGCCTCGTCGCACGCCGAACGACTCCGGCCGAGCCACAGCGGCCGGTGCTGGAGCTTGAGGAGCAGAAAATCCATCACCGTCAGCGGCGAGCCCTCGTCCACCCCCAGCGCCTGGGGGACGTACCCGAAGCTCGGGCGGTGTGCGCAGCCGGGAAATGTCACCCGCCCCTCGTAGGGCACGAGCCCCAGGATGACCTTGAGGAGCGTGGTCTTGCCCGCGCCGTTGGGACCGATGACCGCGGTTATGACACCGGTCGGGACGTCGGCGGTGATGTCTTCCAGGACGACCCGGTTGCCCAGGCGGACCGTGACGTCCGCCAGGCGGATAGCCGGAATTTCCTCTGTCACGGGCTCGGGCATCACCCTCCCAGGGCGGCGTCGAGGTTCTCCAGATTTTTCTCCATCACCTCGAGGAAATGTCCGGGGTCGGTGCCGCCGGTGGTGCAGGGGTCCAGGACGTAAACCGGAACCCCCGCGTCCAGGGCGACGTTGCGCGCCGACCCTTCGGGGTAGCCGGGCTCGACGAAGACCGCGGCGGCGCCGCTCTTACGAATCATCTCCACCAGCCGGAGCATCTCCCCGGCCGAGGGGGAGGCGCCCGGGGTGAGCATCACCACGCCGGCGATTTCCAGGCCCAGGTCCCGGGCCAGGTAGCCGAAGGCGTCGTGGTTGGTGATGATGGCGCGGTTCGGCCATCCTTCGGCGGTGTCCCGCATTTTCGTGAAAAGGATCGCAAGCCGGGCGATGAATTCCGCCGCGTTGGCGCGGTACGCGTCGGCGTGGGCCGGGTCCGCCTCCGCCAGGGCGTCGCGGATATTTTCCGTCATCCGCACGGCGTTGGGGGGCGATACCCAGAGGTGGGGATCCCACGCGTCCTCTCCGTCGGCGGACGGTTCTCCTGGATGATTGCGGAAGGTAAGGGGCAGGGGCTCGACGCCTTCCCCGGCCGTCACGATTTCGGTCTCCTCGGGCAGGTCGGCCAGCGCGTCCTGGAGGAACCCTTCGAGGCCCAGGCCGTTGAGGATGACCAGGTCGGCGTGGTTGAGTTTTATAAGGTCGCCCGGGACGAGCTGGTAGTTGTGGATATCGCCGGCCTCTGGGTTGACCAGGACGTCCACCGTGACGCTTTCCGTATTACCCACTACATTTTCCACGAGAAGGTATATCGGTAAAATACTAGCCACTACAGTGAGCCCGGCATCGTCCTCGACCACCCCACCTCCGCCGCAGGCGAGGAGGAGGGTCGAAAGGGCGACCGTTAGAAAAGCGCGGATTTTCATTCCTCCACATCCTCCGACTCATCGGGCCGGCGCGCTTTCGAGCAGCCGGGACAGAGGCCGCTCAGGTTCAGATCCACCCCCTCCACCACGTACCGACCGGGCAGGGCGGGGCGGGGGACGGGGACGGTTTCGAGGCAGGTGGTGATGCCGCAAGCGTCGCAGGTGAAGTGGGCGTGGGCGTGGTCCGAGGCGCCGAAGCGCGTCGCCGTCCCCGTGGTTATCCGTTGCAGAAGTCCGGCCCCGGCGAGGTCGTTAAGCACACGGTACAGGGTGACGCTGTCGAGCCTGGGCTCCAGCCGCTCCTCTATCTCCGCGTGGCTCAACGGCCGGTCGCCCGCGAGGATGACGTCCAGGGTCCGCACGCGCGGGTCGGTGCAACGCAGGCCCTTCTTTTTCAGCAACAACCTGGCGATCTCGGTCTCCAACTGCAATCCCCGGTGAAACGCCTCGGCCGATGGAAGCGTAGATTACGCTCGCGGCTCTCGTCGGCGGAGAGGCAGTGCGTCTCCCGAATTATAACGCAATTAAGTTGCAGGTGCAAGGAAGTTGCTTCTCTTTCGGTTGACAACGCGGGGCCCCGTCGGTAGGATTAGCCCGCCTAAATACACACCGGCGCGCCGCCAAGATTTTCCCGTGCGCGCCCCTTCTGTCGGAAGTCGGTCATGCCCCACCCAATCCAGTCCGACCGGAGCGGCAACCTCGACCTCTACGTCGTGCCCGCAGCCGGGGGCGAGCTGCACCAGCTCACCCACTCCACCTCGGACGAAAAAGACCCCCACTACTCGCCCGACGGCTCCTCCCTGGTCTACGTTTCGCGGGCCGAGGGCGACTACGACGTCTGGGTGATGGATGCCCGGGGCGGGGGTGAGCTCCGCCTGACCCACCACGAGGGGGACGAGACGGAGCCCCGGTGGAGCCCGATTCAATTCCAGAGCGACACCCTCCACTACCGCGTCCTTTACGGCTCCGAGGAGGGGGCGTTCACGGTGCGGGAAGACGGTTCGGACAGGCAGCCGGTGGCGCTCCCCGTCGAGGGGGCGTCCCACCTGCGCTGGACGCCCCACGGCCTCGGTGTGCTGGGGGAGGCGGAAACCGACGAGGGGGTCACCGTGGTGGCCACCGGGCTTGAGGGAATTTTCCCCGTCGAGGGGGTTCACGGCCGCCGGCCGCTCCTTTCCCCCAACATGACGGGCCTCCTTTT
>JAPLSK010000113.1 GCA_026398675.1 bacterium
TCTTCTTTTGAGATGACCACGTTGTAAACGTACTGGATAAGCGGGTTGGGGTAGGTGATAAGGACGGGCTCGCCACCGTAGCCTTTGCCCAGCCAGGCGTTCTGGTCCCAGTAGTATCGTTCTGGACGGTAGGTGGTGTGCGTACTCGGTGGGCCCCCGGTAATAATCCTAAGTACATAGCGCCAGACTCGTTCAATGACTCCTGTGTCTATCAGCCTTTCAATAACGGTACAGTGAATTATGTTGGGTGGTGCACCTTGAAACAGGTCATTGTTGACCCTGACTTTTGGCCGGATACGGTATTCCGCAGCGTGGAGTATTTCTTCCGGGCTCATAGCTTTTCCTTTTCTTCCATCTCCCAGTATAGCCGATTTTTTATCTCAGTGTCAAATTGAAACGGGAGCCAGTGGCTCCCATTGATTGACGGTTCTGACGCGCAATCAGCTCTCTATCAGCTCCACGTTGGCCCGGGGGACGGTCACCTCACGGCCGTCCTCCAGCTTCGCTTTAAGTATACGAACCTTGGTCTCCGAGGCGAGCTGGACCAGCTCAATGGGCAGGTCGGTTACCTTGCCCAACAGGCCGAAGTACGGCTCGCGGATGCAGCGGATAGGCGTCCCCTTTACGAGCTCCCCTTCCTCCTCCGTCTTCTTTTCGGGGGCCCCGCCCTCGGCGTGGGGGACGATAATCTCGGGGCGGATGACGCCGGCGCGGATCTGTGTGGCGCCGTTGATGCTGGCTATTCGCCCCTCAACGCTCTTCAACAGGTCGAAGGTTCCCTGGGCCATGCGTATCTTCCCGAACCCCTCGGTGATGATAAGGGTGATGCCCTTGTCCTCGTGGCCGGTGATGGCCACGCCCAGGTCGTAGCCGAGGAAATCCTTCAGGTCCGAATCGTCGAACCCGCCGGCGACCACGCCCACGACGCCGACACTCAGCGCCTTGGCCAGGGCGGCGTTGGAGACGTAGTCGCCGCCGACCACTATCTTCCCCTTGCACTCGGGACCTATATCCTCCGGCGTCAGGCTCTTGTCGGGTGAGTCCACGACCATGTGTATCTCGCCATGGGCCTCCCCTCCGACGCCGAATATCCCCTGGATGAAAACGCCCCGGGTCTCGACCAGCACGCCCTCCTCGGGGATGACCTCTTTGACGATGCCGTCAATGTAGGCGTTGATCTGGACCGGGTGCGGCGGCTCGCGCAAGAGGAGCTGTCCCGTGACGTTGGAGATGGTCTCCACGGTGCCCGCCACCGGCGCGTGGAGCTCGTTCTTGAAAAGACCGAAGAGGCCCTTGTTTCTGGCGATAATCTGGTCCTTCTCGACCTTGTCGCCCACCTTGACCAGGAGGACGTCGTCCACGTCCGATGGCGGGAGGGAGAACTTGTTGGCGACGTTGATGCTCTCGACGTTGCCCGGGAGGAAGGTCCGCGCCACGACGTCCAGAGCTGCCACGCGGCTGCCCTTTTTGACCAGAATTTCACCCTTCAGGGGCAGCTTGCGCTCCTTGACGACGGTCGTATTATCGGTGACTTTCAATCCCGGTGTGTAGGCGTGTCCCACGTTGGTCCTCCGGAGTCGGAGCGTTTTTACCTGTTTTCGTAAGCCGGGTAACAGTCGAGGGCCTTCTGCCACTCCTGGAGTTTTTTGACCCGTTCGGCGTCGTTCTCGGGGAGCAGGAAGGGCTGGCGTCCGCGGGCGTCGAGGATGACGCCGGAGAGGCCGCCGGTGATTTTCCGCTCGAGGGGCTTGCCGGGCCCGGCCCCGAAGTCGGCCTTCCCCTGCGGGTTGGCCCGCAGGGTGGCATTGGGTACATCCGCCCAGGGCAGGGGGATGCACGCGAGGGTGCCGAATTTCATCTCGATAGTCTCGGTGCGTCCGTCGTCGAAGGCGAGCTCGATATCGGCCACCTTTTCATCCGGCTTGGCCTGGATGATGGGGGCCACGCAGGTGCCCAGATGTATCAGGCAGTCGCGAACGAAGACGTCCGTGGCCGCCTTCTCATTCACCTTGGACAGAACCCCGAGCTGGGGCATCATGAAGATGGAATCCACGGCGAGCGCCGTGACGCCCTCGGGCAGGAAGGCGTCAATGAGCATCATGGCGGCCTGGGACCGCCGCGGCGCGTGCGACAGGACGCCGCCGGAGCCGACCAGGATGTCCAGGTCCAGCATGTCCACCAGCGTCTCGCCCGACCCGGACTGGGAGAAGGTCTCGGCGATGGTCCGCATGCGCTGTATCCCCTTGAGCCCCACGGCGAGACTCTTGTGCTGGATGAAAGCCAGCCGGAGCGCCTCGCGGGCGATGGCCTGCTCCACAATCAGGTCCCCCAGGGCCTGGGGGATGGTGGTGGGCCGGATCATCTTGTTGCGAATCCGGTTCCGGAGCTCTTTTTCGTCTATGTGGAAGGGCACCCAGCGCATGACGTTGTCGAAGCCGGTCTCAGCCATGACGTTGGAGATGGAGTAGCTCATGCCGAGGTTGGCCGACACGGTGCGGTTGAAAACGGTCTCGTGGGTCTCCTCGTACTTCTCGCCCTTAAAGACGCTGAAGACGTCGGTGGTGGCGCCGCCGATGTCCACGCCGATGACGGTGATGCCCTCCCGGCGGGCGATGGTCTGGATGATTTCGCCGACGGCCCCGGGGGTGGGCATGATGGGGATATTGTTGCCCTCGGTGTCGCGGGCCCAGGTCATCAGCTTGGAGTAGCCCGGCGCCTGGGCCATGACGTGCTCCATGAAGAAGTCGTGGATGGCGTGCCGCGCGGGTCCGAGGTTCTCCCGCTCCAGCACCGGCCGGATGTTGTCCACCATGTGGAGCGCCGTCTTCTTGCCCAGCTCTTTCTCGACGGCCTCCCGGGCGGCGATGTTCCCGGCGTATATGACCGGCAGGTTGTACCCGACGCCGAAGCGAGGCTTGGGGTCGGCGGCGCCGATTATCTCGGCCAGCGCCGCGACGTGCTTTATCGTCCCCCCGTCCACCCCGCCGGACAGAAGGATGATATCGGGCCGCAGGCGGCGGATGGCTTCTATCTTCACGTGGTTCGGCCGGCGGTCGTTGGTGGCCAGGACGTCCATGACGATGGCCCCGGCGCCCAGGGCGGCGCGCTGGGCCGATTCCCCCGTCATCTGCTTCACCACTCCGGCGACCATCATCTGCAGGCCGCCCCCGGCGGAGCTGGTCGAGAGGTAAATGTCGCAGCCCTCATTATCGTCCTTCTTGACCATTATCGTGTTGTCGGCGGCGATGAAGTTGCGGCCCGATAGCTCCTCCACCTCGCTCACGGCGTTGATGACGCCCCGGGTCACGTCCTCGGCCGGTTTCTCCACGGTGGTGGGCGCTTCGCCACGGACGACGAGACGGTACACGCCGTCGGGCTGCTGCTGGATAAAGATGGCCTTGGTGGTGGTGGACCCGCAGTCCGTAGCCAGGATCGTCTTCATCGGTGTTCGGCCTTTGCATGGGGTTAATATTTCAACGCCAGCGCCAGCGTTTGCGTTTTTGAATGCGTTTGGTCTGTCTCTTCTCGGCGAGGTAATCGTCCAGGCGGGCGAGGCATCGTTGGACGTATTCCCGGTTCTCGAAAAGCCTCTGGAGCTGGTCGTAGGGGGCCACCTCGAGGAAGGCGGGCCAGAAAAGCTCCAGGAACCCGGCGATGAACGGCTCCAGAACCAGCATGGCCTGACTGCCGTAGTAGGCCATGGGGTACGAGCTCTGGACGAACAGGACCGCCGGCTCGAGAAGGTTCTTCTCGAAGAGCTTCTGGCAGATGCGATCGATGAGCTCGTCGGCCTTCTCCGAGGGCAAATCGCTCCTGACCTTGACGGAGAAGGCGTGCCGCAGGCGGCCCTTTAACCGGGCGTCGCCGGTCTTTTCCCTCGGCATGGGGGCGATCCATTGGGAGGTACAATCCGCAAAAGTTTACTTTTGACGGGGGCTAAAAGTCAAGCTGGACGGGCCTCCCGTGTCCCGTCGGTACGGCGGGTCAGAGCTTCCCGCCGTCGCGAGTGAGTTGTACCGCCCCGCCGACTGTGGTAAGCTAGCCCTAAAGACAAACGTTTCCATCCCGAGGAGTGCCCATGGCGGAGAGGATGATAGGCGTCATCGGCGGTTCCGGCCTGTACCGGGTAGAGAGCCTCACCGATACCCGCGAGGAGTGGATCAGCACACCCTTCGGCGAGCCTTCGGATGCGGCCGTCATCGGGAAGCTGGCCGGGCGCGATGTGGCCTTCCTCCCCCGGCACGGACGGGGCCACGCCCGCTCGCCCTCCGAGGTCAACTACCGGGCCAACATCTGCGCCCTGAAGATGCTGGGCGTCCGCTGGATAATCTCCGTCTCGGCGGTGGGCTCCATGAAGGAGGAGATAAAGCCCCTGGACGTGGTGGTCCCCGACCAGTTCATAGACCGCACCCGACACCGCCAGGACACCTTCTTCACCGACGGCGTGGTGGCCCACGTGGGCCTGGCCGATCCCTTCTGCGGTGAATTGCGGAAAATCTTCGTCGCGAAGTGCCGCGAGCTGGGTCTTTCGACCCACGACGGCGGGACGTACCTGTGCATGGAGGGGCCCCAGTTCTCCACCCGCGCCGAAAGCGAGCTCTATCGCTCCTGGGGCGTCTCGGTCATCGGGATGACCAACCTCACCGAGGCGCGCCTGGCCCGCGAGGCTGAAATCGCCTACGCCACCCTCGCCTTCTCCACCGACTACGACTGCTGGCGCAAGGGGGAGGAGACCGTCACCGCCGAGATGGTCGTGGCCAATTTGTCAAAGAACGCGGAGAAAGCCAAGCGGCTCATCGAGCTCATCGTCCCCGCCATCGCGCTCGACTCCGAATGTTCCTGCCACTCGGCCCTGGCGAACTCCATCGTCACCGACAAGTCCAACGTCCCCCCGGCGGTCCTTCACCGGCTGAAGCCCATTGCCGGCAGGTATTTAAAAACTGATTCCCCCCGGAAGACGTAGTAAAAAAAGCGCCCTCTCCGCGTCGGAGACCCGATGAGAACGACGGGCCTGATCGCCCTGCCCTTGCTCCTCCTCGCCGCCTGCCAGCTCACCATGGAGGGCGGAGGGGGCTTTACCGGCAAGGAAGACGACCGCCTGCACCCCGGGGGCGCCGTGGGGGTGTACCACTACGCCACCTGGGGCTACAACGGCACCCGCCTGGGCGAGTTCATCAACCCCACCGACCTCGCCCTGGACTACTTCGGCGACCTGATGGTGCTGGACGTGGGCAACCTGCGGGTGCAGGTGTTCGACCCCACCGGACGGGTAATCCAGCAGTACGACTACAACTTCAGCGGCGGCGAGCGGGCCTTCCGCCCCACGGACATCGCCGTGAGCCACCAGGACGACATCTACCTGGCCGACCCCTCCGCGGGGACGGTATTCAAGTTCACCGACGTCTCCACGGCCTTCATCGTCACGGAGAGCTACCCCGCCGAAGTGGGCACCGGCCGTCTGCTGCGCGACGACAGCACGCTTTCCGGCATCAGTGAGGCGCCCAGCGTGCCGGGGGCCCTGGCGGCCAACTGGGCCGGCGAGCTCTGGATCGCCTCCGGGGAGGAGCTCTACGAGTTCGACGGGCGGAGCAATCTGACCCAGGTGTACTCCCCCCTGGGCGACGACCTGGGCGGCCACGCCGAAATTGCCGACATGGCCATGGATTACGACCGCTCGCTCTGGGTTCTGACCCAGGACGGCCTGGTGGTTCACGTGGACTACCGGGGCCGGGTGCTTTCCAGCTTTTCCACCGGCCTCCGCCCGCCCTTCGCCCTGGCCTGCGACGGGGGCGTGGTCGCCGTCGCCGACGGCTGGAATAACGGCTTCCGTCTGTACCACGAGAACGGAACGCTTCTTTACGAGACCCAAGTTACCGCCGATGACGGCACTCCGCTCCTCTCGCCGGAGGGCATCGCCCTGGACTACGACAACCGGCGGCTGTACCTGGCGAACACCGGTTCCCACACCATCGAGGTTTTCGAGCTGGAGGTCTGGGAGCCGGCCGAACCGGAACCGCCTCAGCCGGAATCTATCCAAGAAAGCGATATCAGGTGATCAGCAATAACCAATCCACGGACGCGCGGCTTTTTACAATCGGTTATGAAGCCGATGACATTGACGCATTTATCAAACGACTTACTACGCATCGGATTGAGTGTGTGATTGATGTGCGTAAGAATCCCATTTCGCGGAAGAAGGGCTTCTCAAAAACAGCACTCCGTGAATGTCTAGAACGGCATTACATCACCTATATCGGGCTTCGATCCCTTGGTATCGAACGCGAGCAACGGAAACTTTCAAAGACATGGTCTTTGGAAGATCTTTTTCGGTGGTATTTAGACAGAGTGATACCAGCCAATGAAGATGCGTTGAGACTGGTCCTTGAAACCTCCCTGAATAAAAAATCCACACTGATGTGCTTCGAGCGTGATTTTAATTTATGTCATCGTTTTGTAATCGCGCAAGTCCTAGAATCAGAATACAACTGCGAGGTAATACACATTTGAGAGGTGATGCTATGTGGGAAGAAAAGGAGATATTGATAACTGTTAAAACCTATCCCCACCCACAACCACAGGTTAAAGAAGTCGTTTGTACTGCAGGTATTGACCGTAATGGGAATTGGATACGCCTGTTCCCGATTCCTTTTCGATATCTAGATAATTATAAAAAATACAAGAAATATCAGTGGATTAGTGTAACCACCAAGCGGGCGACTGATCACCGAAAGGAAAGTTACACGCCTAGGCTTGATACCTTGAAAATTATCAGCGATGTTGCAGACTGGGATGATAAATGTAAAATAGTATTAAGTACAATTGTTTATAAAAGTATAGATGAATTACAAATGGCAAGGAAGCAAACAGGCATATCGTTATGTACATTCAAACCGTCAATGATTGACGATATTACATGCAAAAAAGGAGACATTGACTGGAATCCAAAGCAACGTGAAATTATGCGACAGCAATTCCTTGGGGAAGAAATAAAGAAAATAGAAAAAATCCCATATGAATTTCGGTACAAATTCACTTGCATAGATAAAGATTGCAAGGGTCATGAAGTATTGATTACGGATTGGGAATTGGGAGCTCTTTACCTCAAGGTAAGGGCCAATTCTTCAGAAGAAGATACGGTACGTTTAATCAAACAAAAGTTCCTAGGTGACCTCTGCTCCCCTAAGAAAGATACATATTTCTACCTCGGTACTACAATCAGACATCCACAGAATTGGATTGTATTAGGTGTTTTTTCTCCTCCTAAACAGCAGCAACCAACCCTTTTTAACGCCTGATTACCTGCATCGGTGGGGCGGCCCCGGAGGCCGGTCCCTCGTATAATTTTTTAAAAACCGCCCGACCGCCGCCATGCCGAAAAACCTCCGCGAGCGCCTGTCAAACCTGACCGGGAGGGGGGAGGCCCCCCCCGAGGTCGAGGTGACCCGGGACGCCGAATCTGTCAGGGAGCGGCTCCGACGGCTCCTGGTATCGAAGGGGCGCCCTTTGCCGCCCGAGGACCGGCTACCCGCCGAGCCCGTCCGGCGGTCCGTCCGTGCGCCCATCGAGGAGCTGGTGGACGGCGCGTGGGAAGATACGCCATTCGGGCGCGTGTTCGTCGTCGAGCGACGGCTCCCCGCCGCCGAACACCATGCCGGATCCCCCCTCGACGCCATCCTGGCCCATCCCCCGGAAAACCTGGCCCTGGTGGAGGAGATGCCCCCCGCGGGCTTCGCGTTCTCCAGCGCGATTTTTCTGGACACCGAGACCACGGGGCTCGCCGGCGGCACCGGCACCTTCCCCTTCCTCGTCGGTCTGGGGCGCTTCGAGGGCGACGAGTACGTCCTGCGGCAGTTCTTCTTGGACGACCCGGGGGCGGAGCGCGGCCTTTTAAATATCCTGGCGGATATGATCGGCGGTTCGTCGGGCCTGGTCACTTACAACGGCAAGGCCTTCGACTGGCCCCTGGTCAAGACGCGCTTCGTGTTGAACGGTATCCGCCCGAAATTCCTGGACCTCGAACCGCCCCACGTGGACCTTCTTTCCTGGGCCCGGCGCCTGTGGAAACTGCGCCTGGGGAGCTGCTCCCTGGCCGACGTGGAGCGCGGGGTGATGGGCCTGGAGCGCACGGACGACATCCCCGGCGCGGAGATTCCCGCCCTCTACTTCGCCTATCTCCGGGGCGCGCCGGTGGGTGAGCGGATGGCGAGGGTTTTTTATCACAACGAGTTCGACATCAAGTCCCTGGCCGTCCTCGCGGCCCGCGCCCTCAACCTGGCCGAGAATCCCATTGAGCGCTACGAGGACCCGGCGGAGCTTTACGCCTGCTGCCACCTGCCCCGGATGGGCGACCGGCGGGGGGAGCTTCTGTCCGCCGCCATCGCGGTGGGCCTGCCGGAGGAAATTGATCGGCGGGCCCGCTGGGAGCTCTCCCTCCACCACAAGCGTCGCGGGGAGTTGTCCGAGGCCCGGACGCTTTGGGGCCACCTGCGCCGGGGCCCCTACGACCTCCGGCCCTACGAGGAGGAGGCCAAGTTCCTGGAGCACGGCATCCGGGACCTGACCGCCGCCAAGGGGCTGGTCGAGGAGGCGCTTCAGCGGTGCGGCAGCGGGGTGACCGATTCCTACGCCCGCGCCCGGCAGCGGGGGGCGCTCATGTACCGCCTGAAGCGTATTGAGCGGAAACTGGCCGGACTGATGGTGGAGGACGACGAGGTGTACGATCCGGGCGGCGACCATGCCTGACGGGATGATCAAGATTCTGCCGCCCTTCGTGGCGGAGCGCATCGCCGCCGGCGAGGTAGTGGAGCGGCCGGCCTCCGTGGTCAAGGAGCTCGTGGAGAACTCCCTGGACGCCCGGGCCGGGCGCATCGAGGTGGAGCTGGAGGCGGGCGGCAAGTCCCTCATCCGCGTGACCGACGACGGCGTCGGGATGACCCCCGAGGATGCGGTGGCCTGCTTCAAGCGCCACGCCACCAGCAAGATTGACCGCTACGAGGACCTGGAGCTGATCCGGACCTACGGCTTCCGCGGCGAGGCCCTGCCCAGCATCGGCGCCGTCTCGCGCGTCCGCCTACTGACGCGCTTCCGCGACCGGGACCGGGGGACGGAAGTGGTGTACGAGGGCAGCAGGCTCCTGCGCCACGGCGAGGCCGGGGCACCGGTCGGGACCGACGTCGTCGTACGCGACCTTTTTTACAACGTTCCCGCCCGGCGCAAGTTCCTCAAGACGGACACCGGCGAACGCGCGGCCTGCGTGGACATCGTCGCCCGCATGGCCCTGGTCCGGCCCGAAACCGCCTTTCACCTCCTTGCCGACGGGAAGACCGTACTCGTCCTCCCTCCCGCCGACGGGCACCGGCGCGTGTTGGACTACTTCGGGAAATCCTCCCGGGGCGGGGAGCGCATCGAGTACGAGAGCCCGGGCGTGGGCGCGGTCCGCGGGGTCATCTGGCACCCCAACGTGCTGCACCGGCCGAACCGCCGCGGGATACTGGTTTACGTGAACGGCCGCCCGGTGGACGACCGGCTGGTCGTGGACTCGGTGACCGGGGCCTGCCGCGGAATCACGCCGATCCAGCGGTTCCCCCAGGCGGTCATTTTCCTCGACCTCCCCGGGTCCCGGGTGGACGTCAACGTGCACCCGGCGAAATCCCTAGTCAAGTACGCCGACGAGGGCGCCGTCCGGCGTCTGGTTAAGGCCGGGGTGGCGCGGGCGCTCTCCGAGGCCGGGGTGGACCTCACCGCGGCGATGCCGCTGGCCACGGGGGAGCCCGGCAGGCCGCTCGACCGCCGACCTTACCCATCCTCCGGTCGGCGGGAAGCGTACGAGCCCGACGATGTGCCCTTCGGCGAGGGCCCCGGAAACTCGGTCCACGAACCGATGGGCCCCCTTCCGCGCTCCCCGCTCTCCTGCCGCCCCGCGTCGAGCTGTCGGCTGCGGAGGCGGGCCGCGTTTCCGAACACCTCGAGCTTCTGGTAAAATACGGTTTTCGCGTTGAGACGGCGGGCGCGTCCGCCTTCCGGGTCATGTCCGTGCCCGAGTTCGTGGAGGCCGGAGAGGAGGAGAGAGTCGCGGTCGAGGTGATGTCCGAGCTGGCCCGGATCGGAGACGACGCCCCCCTGGCCCAGCGGATGCACCTCACCCGGAGCGCCATCGCCTGCAAAGCCGCCGTCAAGGCCGGGGAGAGGCTGACACGGGAGGACATGCTCAGCCTCGTGCGCCGCCTCCTGGCCTCGCCCAACAAGTCCACCTGCCCCCACGGGCGGCCGACCACCGCCGAGCTGTCGGAATCCCAGGTCAGACGCTGGTTCCGCCGATCCTAACCCGAAACCGAGGAGCACCCTTGGCCCGTTACCCGCAGAGGAAAAAGAAGGGCGGAGAGCCCGACGACGAAGTCTTCACCGACCAGGGCCCCTGGGGTGACGTCTGGCGTTACGTCAAGCTCGTCTTCTCCCTGGCCTTCAACTTCGGCTTCGCCGTCTTCGTGGGGTACGTCCTGGGGGAGATGGCTGACGACACCTTCCTGGGAGCCTACGATACGGTCTTCACCTATATCGGCCTGGGACTGGGTTTCCTGGGCGCCCTCGTGGGGACCCGCAAGCGGCTGCTGCGCTTCGCCCACCGGCAGCAGGACCTCCTCGCGAGGCGCCATGGGGCTCCCGGGGACGACCGCTCGGTCACGACATCCGTCGCCGTCGGCTTCCTGGCCATCTTCGCCGGCCTGTGTCAGGCGTCCGGTCTCATTTACCTCGTCGAGTTGGGACGGGCGGGGGCCCTGTGGCTCTTGTGGACGGACCTCGTCCTGGTCGGCGGCGGTTTCGTCGCGTTGGGGACGCTCGTCCTGTCCCGGCGCCCGGTGGGGGTGAAGCTTGTCCGCTGGCTCTTCCTCGTCCCGATTGCCGCGGGCGTGGCCCTCTTCCTCTTCTCCCTGGCCGGAGGGTCGAAGCCCAACGTGGCGGTGGCCCTGATGCTCATGGCCCTGGCACCGCTGGTGGGGATGTTCGTAGCCTTCTTCGAGGGGGAGAAAAAGGCCCCGGCGGCCTAGTCGCGGTTTTTTTTAGACATAAAAAAGAGGGACCCGCGGGCCCCTCTTTTTCAATATCCGACGACGGCTCAGGTCTGGTCCTGCTCGATGTGCGGCTCGACCAATAGTTGCACACCCTCGATCCCCAGGACCCGGATGGGTGTCCCCCGCTCGAGGGACTGGAGGGCCGTGGCGGGCCAGAGGTCCCCTTTCAGCTTCACCTTGCCGCGGCGCCTCTTCCCGAAGCTGGTGGTGGTGACGCCCAACTCGCCGATGAGCTCCCCCGAGCCGATGGACCGCGCCCGCAACTTGGCCACCAGACCGCCGCTCACGGCTATCAGAAAGAAAACCCCCGTGACCGCCAGGGAGGGCACCAGCACCACCAGGGACACACTCGTCGTGCCGGGGCGGTAGAAGGTCATTCCGCCGGCGAAGAGCGCCCCCAGGGCGAGAATCGCCAGGATGCCCCGCGTGCCCAGCATCACCTCCAGGGTGAAGAGGACCATCGAGGCCACGATAAAAAAGAGGCCCAGCCAGCCGAGCGGCAGGTAGTTGAAGGCCAGAAGGGACACCAGGAGGAGGACGCTCCCCATCACCGGGGTGAAGAACCCGCCGGGGTTGGTGGCGGTGAAGGCGAAGGCGAACATGGAGAAGAGGAAGAGGGCGAAGGCCACGTTGGGGTTGACGATGAAGGAGAGCACGTCCCAGAGGACGTCGGTGTCTATCTCGCGCAAAACCCAATTCTGCGTGTTGAAGCGGGGGTGGTCGGGGTAGTTGAGCGGACGGTCGTCGAGAAGCCGGATCAGCTCGGCGGGGTTGTCCGCCGCCCCGTCGCCCACGTTGTAAGTTTCCGAGTTCCAGGCCGTGAGCGAGGCCAGCCCCCGGGTCAACAGGACGGCCCACCTCTCGTTGTAGGAGGACTTCTCCGCCTCCGCGGCGGCGAGGGCGCCCAGCTCGTCCAGATAGGTCCGGTTGTGCGACTCCAGCTCGGTCAGCTCACCTCCGGTCATGGTAAGCGGGCGGCCGGTGCCGAAGACCGCGCTTTCGCTGCCGAAGAGCCCAGCCGCGGCAAAGCCCACGGGCAGCGCCTCATCGCCCAGCACCGCGGCTCCCGGGCCGACCCAGATTACCACCGGCAGCGGGGCGGACCGTATGCGCTCGATGATTCCGCGCACGGCGTCCAGCTCTCCGCCGGAGGAGTCCAGGCGCCAGATGAGAATGGGCGCCCCGGCATCCGCCGCCTCGTCCAGCCTTTTCTCCAAGTATCCCAGGGCGGCGTAGTCCAGCCGGCCGTCCCACTCGATGACGGGGACGGTCTCCGACGCCCGCGCCGCCCCGGCGGTCGCCAGGACGAAAAGCGCGGCGACCGCTAGGAGGGTTCGTTTTTTATTGCCGTTGCGGCTCAACGGGTTCACGGTTGCAGGGGGGTTCACCCCCCGGATTTGTTGGGGGAGGCGCAGGAGGCCGCGTCGCCGTAATACAAGAGCTCGCACTCCCAGCCGCAGAAGCCGAATATTTCGCCCGACTCCTCGATCACTCCGCGACTCGGCGCCAGGACGACGGTCCAATCGCCGATGCCCTGCTCGGTGAAGGTGACCCGGTAGCAGCCATCGAACGTGCCGTAGGGGACGGTCACGCCGTCCAGGGAATCCACGACCGCGATGGCCGTGCGCCCGCCCTGGGTGGTGTAGGTCCAGGTTTTCCCTGGCTCCAGGGGGAACTCGATGCGGTGGGGCAACTCGACGAGCTGGCCGGTCGAGTAATCGTAGAACTGGACGGTGTCGCCCTCGAGGCGGCAGGCCATGTTCACGTCCACCCAGTGGACGCCCTCGAGCTCAGGCAAAGTCGTGAGATACCAGCGGTTCAGCTCGTAGGAGTAGGGCTCGGCGTTCTGGGGCGAGTAGAGGCAGTTGTAGTAAGCCGGCGCCATCCACTCGGGGAAGTAGTCGGTAAGAAGCCCCGGCGCGGCCGCCGCGATTGAAGCCCCGGCGGAGAGGACCAAAAAAATACGTCGAATCATGCCGCTCCAATGGCAGAGGGGATGGTCAATCTACGCCGGGAGGCGGATCCCCGTTCCTCGGTGGGGCGTCAGTCGCGGGGGGCCAGCGATTGCCGGAGAATCATCCGCGCGGCCTCCTTGCGCCGGGGGACGGGAATAACAGTACCCTCCGGCCCCTTCATCTCCAGCGACGGCCCGATGCACGACGGACAGCCATAGGTCAGCACGAAGGCCGCCAGAGAGTGGAGGGCGTACTTGACGCCGTAGATTCCGGCCACCCACTCGTGCCTGGTGAATGGCAGCTCGGCCAGCATCTTCTCCGAAATCCTCGACCAGTAAGCGGTGGTGCTCATCTCCCGCTCGGGCAGGTTCACCTCGCCGTAGCCCACGTTCTCCTGGGTGTAGTAGCGGATTTTCTTGAAGCCGACCACCTTGGTGGAAACGTGGACCTCGCCGTGGAAGGGCCGCGCGACCGCCGGCTTTCCCTCCTCGAAGACGTCGAGGATGCGCACGGCGGTTTTCTCCTCGGCGTCGGTGTAGTAGTCGCAGTCCACCCGGCGCACGAAAGCCTTGCGGTTGGCGAAATCCAGCTCCTCCACCTGATAGCTCACGCCGTCGTGGACGTACACGGCCTTCGGGAAGATGTGGTAGAAGGCGCCGGAATAATCCACCTCGCCGATGACGCGGGGCCGGTTGTCCCCGGCTCGTTCCAGGCGGTCCTCGAAAGCCTCGTCCCCCAGTCCCTCGGCTCCCTCGACGGGCCGGCCGCCGATTTCCACAATCACGAAGTTGTCCCGGGTCGGGCTCCGCAGCGAGACGTCCTGGGCCGGGTAGGCGTCGGCCATCCAGTACGTCTTGTCGCCGGTGCGGTGGACCAGGCCGCCCTCGACGAGGAAGTCCAGCATCTCGGAAAGATTCTCGCCGCCGAAGGTCTCGTCCTCGCCGAAGGGCAGCTCGAAGCAGGCGCACTTGACGTGCTCCAGGAGTATGAGAAGGTTGTCCGGGTTGATGCGGGCGTGCTCCGGCGACTGCTCGAAGAGAAACTCGGGGTGGAAGACCACGTACTGGTCGAGGGGGAGGTTGCGGGCCACGTAGAGAGCCACGGAGACGCCGCTGCGTCGTCCGGCGCGGCCCGCCTGCTGCCAGGTGCTGGCAATGGAGCCCGGATAGCCGGAGATGACCGCGCACTCCAGCGCCCCGATGTCTATCCCCAGCTCCAGGGCGTTGGTGGAGACCACCCCGCGGATGGTCCGGTCCCGCAGGCCCTTCTCTATTTCCCGCCGGAGCTTCGGCAGGTATCCGCCCCGGTAGCCCCGGATCCAGCCCTTCCGGTCGGGCGAGGTCTCGATGGCGTCCTTCAGGTACTTGACCAGAACCTCGGTGATGATGCGGGCGGTGGCGAAGACGATGGACTGGACGCCGGCCTCGATGAACTTGGCCGCCAGCCGTCGGACGTGCATGACGTAGCTTTCGCGGACGCCGGTGTTGGCCTGGACCAGCGGCGGGTTGTAGAGGATGAAGTACTTTTTCGCGGTGGGCGCGCCGGAATCCTCCACCAGCTCCACCTTCTCCTCGATCAGCCGCTCCGCCAGCTCCTTGGGGTTGGCGATGGTGGCCGAGGAGAGGATGAAGGTCGGCTTCGAGCCGTAAAAATTCGCGATGCGCTTCAGCCGGCGGATGACGTTGCCCATGTGGCTGCCGAAGACCCCGCGGTAGGTGTGCAGCTCATCCACGACGACGTAGCGCAGATTTTCAAAAAGGGAGAGCCACTTGGTGTGGTGCGGCAGGATGCCGGTGTGGAGCATGTCGGGGTTGGTGATGACGACGTTGCCGCCGCGGCGGATTTTCCGGCGCACGTCGGCCGGAGTGTCCCCGTCGAAGGTGTTGGCGACGATGCCGGGGTCCAGGAGCTCGGCCAGCCGGGTCAGCTCCACGAGCTGGTCCATGGAGAGCGCCTTGGTGGGGAAGAGGTACAGCGCGCGGGTGCTGGGCTCCCGCAGGACGGCGTCCAGCACCGGCAGGTTGTAGCACAGGGTCTTGCCGCTGGCGGTGGGGGTGCCGATGACCACGTGCCGCCCGGCGTGGACGTGGTCCACCGCCTCGCGCTGGTGGGTGTAGAGTCGCTCGATGCCGCGCTTGGCGAGGGCGTCCTTGAGGTTTTCATGGAGCCAGTCTGGGAAATCGGCGAACCGGGCCGGCGATGCGGGGATGAGCCGCGAGTAGGTTATATTATTTTTGTACGGCGCCCTCTTCAAGGACTCCAGGACTTTTTCCACACCCTTCGCCATCGTCGTCCCGTTCGGGGAAAAATAGGTTAACGGTTTATGGACAGGTGCGCCCGGCCCATGATACTCCAGGCCAGGCAGGTCAGCCAGCGAGAGGGTTCCCGCTTCTGGCAAAACTCCCAGCCCGACCAGTTGGAGGACGCGTCGCCGACGGGCTGCCCTTCGGAAAATACTTCCCCTTTCGTCGGCGGCTTGGAGGCTTTGCCGTCGGGGTTCCAGTTGAGCCAGACCGATTCCGGGGTGAAGCGCCCCAGGCCGTCGGCCTTGGACCGCAGTATTTCAATGACCTCGTGGAACCGCTCGTCGTGGCGGGCTCGGGAGAAACGGCTCAGGATGTCGGCGTAGTGCAGGATGTCGTACCAGATGCGCGGGGCCTTGAGCTTGCCGAAATCGGTGCCGATGCCGAAGAGGTAGTATTTCTTGCCCGTATTCCGCTCGGCCCAGTGCCCGAGGAGCATCTCGACCAGGCGGTCGGCCCCGGCGCTCTCGGCGAGCTCGGGAATTTCCGAAAACAGCCGCAGGGTAATCAGGCCGACGTAGGGGCAGGGATCGCCCCGGCGGCCCGGCCCCCGGAACATCGGATTGTGCGTCGGATCGGAGTAGCACGGGCAGCCGTGCTCCTCGATTTTACCACCGATGTACCCGATGGAACGTTTGACCCGCTCGTCGCCGGAAAGGCCCAGCTTGACCAGGGCGTAGCTGGTGAGCGGGGCGTCGCAGGCGAACCAGGTCCAGTGTTCCGCGTCGTCGCCGCCGTAGGCTTTCGACAGGACGCTTTTTATCTGAAACGGGCCCTCGGGGGACTGGTGGGCCAGGATGGACTCCACCGCGGGGGCCAGCGCCTCGCGCCCGACCCCCAGCTCGGCGAGGAAGACCAGCTTGTGCAGCGGGTGCGCGGCGTCGTTGTGCCGCTTGAGCGGCGGCTGGTTCTCCCAGTCGTTGACCTCCTCGACCAGGCGCGCGACCAGAGGGTCGGCCAGCGTTTCCCGTCGAAGCTCGTCCTCGTCGTCCACCACCATGACGCCTTTGATAAGGTCCACGAGCGTGCGTTGGCGGACGAAAGCCGGACCCTTTATGAGCCAGTCCGCAGTCTTCAAGGGTAAATCCAGAACCGCCATCTTCCACCGACCTATGGACGAGCCAGGACGTAGGCCCGGACCTCGGTGGCGCCGGCCTCGCGCAGCACCTTCCCGCACTCCAGGATGGTGCTGCCGGTGGTGGAGACGTCGTCCACCAGGCAGACGCGCCTCCCGGCGACGATTCCGGGATCCCTCACCGCGAAGGCCCCGGCGACGTTGGTCAGCCGCGCCTCCGCGGGAAGGGTGGCCTGGGGTATCGTGTTTCGCACCCGCACGAGGGGCTCCGCCAGGGGAACACCCCAGTGGGCGGCGACCCGCTTCGCCAGGAGGCGGCTCTGGTTGAACCCGCGCCAGCGCAGCCTTTTCACGTGGAGCGGCACCGGGACGACCACCTCGGGGCGCCAGGGGCCGAAGAGGGCGTGGGCCCTCTCCACGAAGAGGTCGCCGAGCTGGTCAGCCAGCGAGGGCCAGAAATCGTACTTGAACTCGTACAGCAACCGGATCAGCGGCTGGGTGTACAGGGCCGTTCCGCGCAGGGTCACCGAAAAGGGGGAGACGCGGCAGTCGAGGCACAGGTTCTCCCCCTGCGGGTCGCTTATCTCCTTCTTTTCCAGCGGCTTGCCGCAGGCGCCGCACCAGGGGTGCTTTATCAGCTCCACGCAGCGCCAGCAGGCCGGGCAGAGCCCGATTTTTTGCCCCTGGGGCAGCCGCTCGCAGCAGACCTGGCAGCCCGGCGGGTAGAGGAGACGGAGCAGCCCGTCAACCGTCCGCTTGCCCAGCGCCCGCGCTTGGGTGAGCATCACCCGCCCCCCGGGTGGAGGAGGTCGAAGATGAGCTTCAGGGCCTGGACGGTCCGGGGCCCGGCCCGGGTGACGAGACAGGGGTCGAGGGCGTGGACCCGGCCCGAGGCGACCGCGCTCAGGTGCGCCCAGCCGGTTCGGCTGGCGGCCGTTTCCGGCGAGGTCAGGCCGTCGCAGAGGAACACCACGTCGGGGTCGGCCACGAGAACCTGCTCCGGCGTCACGTTGTGGAAGGGGCGCGGCAGGTCGCCGAAGACGTTCACCCCCCCGGCGATTTCCACCAGGTCGCCGACGAGGCTCCCGGCGCAGGCGGCCATG
>JAPLSK010000114.1 GCA_026398675.1 bacterium
CATACGCCCTGGATCCGCTACCCGTCGGGTCCCGGAGCACCCACGAGGCGTCGAACCAGGCGGCGGCGGGCGCTGGCCAGGATGGCCGCCAGCCTGGGCTGGCTGACGCCGAGCGTCGTGGCGGCCTCACGCTGGGCGTACCCGTCCAGGTAGTAGAGCGTCACCGCCCGCCTCTCCCGGTGCGGCAGGCGGGACAGAAGCTCCTCCACCTCGAGCTTCACCGAGAGCCACTCCTCCAGGGAGCGCTTGGTGTCCCCAGCCCGGCGGGTCCGGTGGAGGGAAACACGGTGGGGGTGGGGGTGTAAAAGGTGGGCGAGGGCGATGGGATAGAGCCGCAGCATGCCCTGCAGGCGCTCGTCGGGATCGAGACGCGATATATCGAACTGCACGGGTCCTCCTTTTTTAAACGAAGCCGGCACCGGGTGCTTGACAATTGTAAAAATGCATATTATAATCATCATGGGGTTGGCAAAAAGAGTCTACAGAAAATCATATTACATTCATAGGCAGCTGTCAAGCACCGGGGAGGAAAAAAAGATGGAAACCCTCGGCGCCCGCATAAAAAGGCTCCGCACGGCACTCAACCTGCGACCCGCCGAGCTCGCCCGCCTCGTCGGCGTCCCGCCCCAGTACATAGACAACTGGGAAAACCGCGGACACCGGCCGAGCTCGCGCTACGGAGCCCTCCTGTCCCAGGCACTCGGCATCACCGAGGAGGAGCTCTTCACCGGACGCAAGCCCACCAACCACGACGAACTCTCGAAGCTGACCATCACGGAGCTGCTGCAGAGGGCCGCCCAGGCCACCGCCGCGCTCCCCGGCTATGAAATCCGGCGCTTTCCCCTTCTGGGCGATATCGCCGCCGGCGCCCCCTTCGAGGCCGAATCGGACGAGGCCCTGCCCGTCGCCACCCACGTCCCCCGGGGAACCCCCGACAACTGCTACTTCCTGCGCGTCCAGGGCGACTCCATGCTCGGCGACGGAATCATCTCCGGCGACCTCGTCCTCATAGACCCCGACACGGACACCGAGCGCATGAACGAGCAGGACATCTACGCGATTCTTCTGAACCAGAACAACGTCACCCTCAAGCGCATCCGCCGGGTGGGCGGCGTGATGTGGATGGTGGGGTCGAACCCGAAGATATCGCCCATCCCGCTCACCGACGACCAGCACGGCGAGGCGCGCGTCCTGGGCCGACTGATAAAGCTCGAGCGGTACTACCACTAAGCGCGACATACGGCGGGACACTCCGGCGCGGAAATCCTATGAAGGCTCCATGAAACGGACGACGCCCGTTTCATCACTCGAACATTGAATAATCGAGTCTGCATATGACAAACCCCGGTCGGTGACCGGGGTTCGTCGCACGACCGTATGACTTTTATCGGATGCGGCTAAGTCCCCTCTCCCTTCTAGGGAGCGGCGCGCCGACGGGCTAGGGTGAGGGTCGAGGTTGGGACATTAAAGCGGCGGGGATTAAAATCCCCGCCCTACATCATCGCAACGGGGAACGGGTCGCCACGGCCCCCCTCTCCCCGTGGGAGCGGCGCGCCGACGGGCTAGGGTGAGGGTCGAGGTTGGGACATTAAAGCGGCGGGGATAGGAATCCCCGCCCTACGTCATCGCAACATCCAAGGCCCGGGTCGGGGGGAGGACCGCCTCATGTCCCCTCCCCCCTCGGGGGGGAAGCGCGCTTACGGGCCGAGGAGGTGGACGAAAGCGGCGGCCCGCGGGCGACCGCAGAGGGTCGCCCCTACATCATCGCAGCCGGGATGAGGGGCGAAAGCGGCGGGGATAGGAACCGAGCGAAGCGAGCTATGCCCCTGGCAAATCCCCGCCCTACATCCGGGCGCGGCGGAGCGAGACCCGGCCGAAATTCCAACCCTACAGGCTGAAATCGCTCCCCCCGATGAACTCCCGCAAAAGCGAGGTCGAGGGCACCATCCCGTCGGCCAGGTCCAGGAAAAAGGCGATGAACTGGAGCAGCCGCTCCGCCTCGGCCCGCTCCGGCTCGAACTCCGGAACCCGCTCCAGGAGCGGCCGGGCGTACTTCCCCAGCACCGACAGCTCGTAGATGAGGGCGGAGTTGAACATCACGTCGGCGGTCTCCTGGAAGGGGAAGATGTAACGGTCCTCCCCGCGCCGCACCTGGTGCCAGCGCCGCAGGGTCGCGAGCGCGTCGTAGCCCCGGTACCGCGAGTCCCGCACCAACCGCCGGATGAGCCGCGTGTCCGTGGTGGGCACCCGGTTGTGGTTGTCTATGTTGAGCTGGGTCAGGCAGCTCACATACACCTTGAACTTATCCACCGCCGGGATGTCCGGCGTCAGCGCGTCGTCCAGGGCGTGGATGCCCTCCACGATGAGCGGCGTCTCCGGCCCCACCCGCAGGGCCTCGGCGAGCCGGGCGCTCCGCCCCGCCTTGAAATCGAAGCGGGGCGGGTGGACCTCATCCCCGCGCAGGAGGGCCGAAAGGTCTCCGTTCAGCGCCCCGATGTCTATGGCCTCGAGCCGCTCGTAGTCGGGACACCCCTCCTCGTCCAGGGGGGTCGGCTTCCGGGAGACGAAATAGTCGTCCACCCCCACCGCCACCGGCCGGTGCCCGTTGATGGTGAGCTGCAGCGTCAGCCGCCGGGTGAAGGTGGTCTTGCCGCTGGAGCTGGGGCCGGCGACCAGGATCAGCCGGGGCACGGGGCTGCGCGAGCAGATTTCGTCGGCGATCTCCGCCACCTTCTTCTCGTGCAGCGCCTCGGACAAAAGGACCAGCTCCTTGGCGTCGCCGCCGGCGATGACCCGGTTGAGGCCGCCCACCGTCTCCGCCCCCAGGACCTTGATCCAGTCCGAGAACTCGTGGAAGACGTGGAAGAGCTTGCGCTGCTCGGTAAAGGGGGCCAGGGTGTCGGGCTTGGCGGAGGTGGGGGAGCGCAGGACGAACCCCGGCGGGTAGTACACCAGGCCGAAGGGCCTCAGCAGGCCCGACCGCGGCGCCACCGGCCCGTAGAAGCTGTCCAGCACGCCCCCGAAACGGTAGACCACGATATCCTCGCGGGGGTAGTGCTCCAGGAGCTGAACCTTGGCGAAATCCCCCCTCGCCTGAAGCTCGGCGATGAGCGCCTTCCGGGGCATGACCTCCCGGATTATCTCCTCGTCCGCCGCCGCCAGCTCGTCCATCCGCCGCCTAAGCTCCTCCACCATGTCCGGCGTGACGGGCACCGAACAGTCCGACGCCTCGGCGCAGCGCAGCTCGCCGAAGAACCCCCCGGAGAGGGAGTGGTCAATGTACACGTAGGTTTCCGGGAAGAGCTCCGCCGCCGCCCGGATCAGCAAAAGGCGCACCCCGCGGCGGAAGGCCCGGATGCCCTCGTGGTCGGCGACGTTGCGCGGGCTCAGACGGCAGCCCTTCTCCAGCGGCTCGCACAGGTCGCGCGCGCGGTGGTCGGTGAAGGCCATGAGCCAGGGGTGCTCTGGGGCGGGCAGGCCCGCGAGCGCCAGCCGGATCGGCGTGCCGCGCTCCACCTTGAGCAGGGCGGGCTCCGCGCCCGGCACCGTGACTACGACCTTAATCAACGCCCCTCCGTCCGATCGCGCCCCTCGGAAACGTTTACGGCTCCTCCGGCATTCCCAATCCGAAGTAGGGCGGCCCCGTGGGATACATCCCCCGCGGGCCGCTGTTGTACGACGCTTTCGCGCGCAGGGGAATCAGGAAAAGTATAGCACACCGCCGCCGGGGGTTAGCCGCCCTTGCGGCGGGGGAATAAATGGTCTATACTGCGCCAATTTGGTGAAGGGGGTCGCATGAGGAAGCTCGTCCCGGTTTTGCTGATCATCGCCGCCGGCGCCCTGGCCGCCGCCGGCCGCGTCGCCGTCTGGCTCG
>JAPLSK010000115.1 GCA_026398675.1 bacterium
ATCAGCCAGGTGGACTTCCGCATCGCCAATCCCGACGGCTCGCAGGCGGACGGCGACTATCCCGTGAATCCCAACGGGGCGCTGGGCGACATCGCGGGATTGACCAACCCGGCGGGGAACGTCCTGGCGGTGATGCCCCACCCCGAGCGGGCGAGCTGGCTCTGGCAGCTCCCGCGTGAGCTGGAGGGATTCTGGGGCGGGCGGCGCCGGGCTTACGACGGCGGCGATTTGAACGAGGCCGGGCCGGGGCGGAAGCTCTTCCTCTCCCTGGCCGCCCATCTGGGGGTGAGGGCCTGATGGCGGAGCTCGACCTGTTGGTCCGGCTGAAGGTGCCGGACACGGTGGCCGCCTCGGCCCGCTTCGCCCTGGTCGAGCTTCTGGGGCACGCGAACCTCGTCGGGCTGAACCGCGAGGAGCTCTGGCGCTTCACGGGGACCTTCGATCCCGACCGGCTGCTCCCGGAGCTTCTGCGGCGGACCAGCCGCTTCGTCAACCCCTCGAAGCACGCCCACCGTCGGGCGGTCTCGCTCGACGGGCTCACCCCTTGCGGGGACGGAGCGGGCGTTCCGGTCGGCGTCCGGGTCACGAAGCGCGACGATTTCACCGGGCGCGACGCCCTCGCCTATTGCCGGAACACCCTCGGACTGACCGAGATCGAAGGCGCGCGCTACTCGACCCTGTGGACGCTTTGGATAGAAGGCGGCGACCCGGCGGGTGCCGCCCGGGCGATGGCCGACTGCGCGGCCCGCACACCGGGCCTTTTGGCCAATCCGCACTGCGAGACATTCGAACTTTTAAGCTATAACGTGAGACCGATGCAAAATACAAATCCAGCGCAATTATGATGGTTCTCAGGCTTGTTAGTATCCACGCATAATCTCCGTAGGGGCGGGGCTCTGTCCCCGCCCGCGGGCGACCGCAGAGGGTCGCCCCTACGAAGACCCCTATGCAACAGTCTAAGGGTATAAAAGCCGCTATGTTTGGTTCTAACATTACAACGAAAAGGTGAACAAAGGAGGATGTTATGTCTTCGCAACCATGCAATGCCCTTTATAACGGTGTAAAAGTTGCTTGTTTTCCCAAGGGTATAAACAGGTGCAAAGTCGAGATACCTTCCGATATATGGGTCAAGGATGGTATCGAAAAGGGATTATTGACAATTAACGGTAAGGTGGTACTTCCAGGTAACGCTACTTTTCAAACAACAATTGGGCCTTCTCAGCAAAAGAAATCGTATATGGTTGTCAAGGTAACGCTATAACTTCTCTGCATTACTTCAAAGAGAGCAGGAGCCGTTAGTCTGTTGACCATTCACCGACGCGACTACTACGAGGTGCTCGAGGTGCCCCACGACGCCGACGCGGCGGCCGTTAAAAAGGCCTACCGCAAGAAGGCGCTCGAGTTCCACCCCGACCGCAACCCCGACGCCCCGGAGGCCGAGGAGCGTTTCAAGGAGGCCTCGGAGGCCTACCAGGTGCTCTCGGACCCGCAGAAGCGCGCGGTTTACGACCGCTACGGCCACGAGGGCCTCGCCGGGCGCGGCTACCACGGCTTCGACGACGTCGGCGACATCTTCGACCTCTTCGGCGATCTCTTCGGGGGGCTGTTCGGCGGCGGCGTCCGGCGCGGGGCGCCGCACGTGCGCCGGGGCGACGACCTGCGCGCCGACGTCACCGTCACCTACGCCGAAGCGCTCACCGGGGTGACGAAGGGGATTAAAATCGCGCGGGTGGAGCTCTGCTCCCGCTGCCGGGGGACCGGGGCCGAACCGGGGCATCCGCCGAAGGCCTGCCCGGCGTGCGGGGGGCGGGGGAGGGTCGTGCGCCAGACCGGCTTCATGCGCCTGGAGACGCCCTGCTCCAACTGCCGGGGGACCGGCCAGGTCATCGAGGAGCACTGCGGCCTCTGCGGCGGGTCGGGGTACACCCGAACCTCCCCGCACCTCGAGGTGGAGATTCCCGCCGGGATTGACGACGGTCAGCGCATCCGCCTCTCCGGCGAGGGCAACGACGGCTCGGCCCCCGGATTCCGGGGCGACCTCTACATCGTCTGCGACCTCGAGCCCCACCCGGTTTTCCGTCGCAACGGCCGGGACCTGCTCGTGGACCTGGCGCTCACCTACCCCCAGCTCGCCCTGGGGGCCAAGGTCGAGGTGCCGACCCTCGGGGAGCCGGAGAATCTGGATGTTCCGGCGGGGACTCAAGCCGGCGCGGTCTTCACCATCCGCAAGGCCGGGTTCCCCCAGATCGGGCGCGGGCGCCGCGGCGACCTCCGGGTGACCGTCACCGTCGCCGTGCCCAAACGGCTCAGCCGGGAGCAGAAAAAGCTGCTGCGCGAGCTCCAGGATACGCTGGACAAGGAACAAGGGGTTTAACCGAGCGAAGCGAGTAACGCCCCAGCGAAACCCCTTGCCTCCATCCGCGGGAGGACCGCATGACCCAGGATTCAGGCACGCACGACGCCAACTTCCTCGGGCTGGTGTACAGCCTCTACCAGTCGGCGATGATTCAGATGGGCAAGCTGGCCCACCCGGAGACGGGCGGGGTGGAGCGCGACCTCCCGGCCGCCCGCGTCTCCATTGACCTCTTGGAGACCCTCGCCCACAAGACCCGGGGCAACCTTTCCGAGAGCGAGGACAAGCTCCTGAAGAACATGCTCACCGATCTCCGCCTGAACTACGTGGGCGAGGCGGAGAAGGACGACAAACCGATGGAACCCGCGGCGGAGGAACCGGCGGCAGATGAAGACGGGCAGTCCACCGAGGGAAAGGGTTAGCACCCCCCCGGAGGTCCAGGAGACGGCGGGGCCGGGTTGGGGGTTCATCGGGCGCATCGGCCGGAAAGCCCTGGCCTGGGCTCTGGACGGAGCCGCGCTGAACTCCACCGTCACCTCGGTCGAGCTCGCGGACTACCTGGACCGGTGCGCTTCGGCGGGCATCCGGGCGGTGTGCGTCCTGCCCCGCCACCTGGCCGAGGCGCGCGCCAGGATTGACGACCGCGGATTCCCGCTCTACCTCTGCGGGGTGGTGGATTTCCCCCTCGGCGTCCGGCCCGCGCCCGAGAAGGAGGCCGAGGCCGGACGGCTCATCGCCGCGGGGGCCGACGAGCTGGACGCCGTGATGAACCTGGATCTCCTGCGCGCCGGGCGGTGCGGGGAGGTTCTGGAGGATCTGCGGCGGCTCAGGGCGGTGGCCGGCCCGAGGGTTTTGAAAATCATCATCGAAACGCCGCTTTTGACCAATGACCAGAAGGCCCAGGCGGCGGAGCTGTGCATCGAGGCCGACGTGGACTGCGTGAAGACCTCCACCGGTTGCCACGGGCCCACGAAAACCGCCGACGTGCGGCTGGTCCGGGAGGTCGTCGGCTCGGAGCTGGACATCAAAGCCGCGGGCGGCATTCGGACCCTGGACGACACGGCGCGCTTCTTCGAGGCCGGGGCGAACCGCATCGGCGCTTCCACGGCCCCCGACATCATGGCCGAGTTCGACCGCACACGGGAACGAGAATCGGATGGACTCGACATTTAACGGAACCGAACCATGCCGCCCAGACCCCTGAACAAGACCGCCCTGCGGCGCCTCTTGGAGATTGACCGGCTGGTGCGCTCGGGGAGCGGCCCGACCACCGAGGGCCTCGCCGAGCACTTCGAGGTGACCGAGCGGACCATCTACCGGGACCTGGCCTACCTGCGCGACCAGCTCAACGCGCCGCTGGCCTACGCCCGCGGCGACGACTACAAGAGCGGCTACCGGTACACCGATCCGGCGTACGTGCTGCCGGCCAACTTCCTGCGCCGCGCCGAGGTGACCGGAGCCCTGCTGGCGGGGAAGCTGGTCGCCCAGTCCCCCGGCCAGCCGCGAGGCGCCGCCTTCGCCGGTCTCGTCGAGCGACTGAAGGACCTGCTGGACGCCCGGGAGCTCTCGGTCATCGAGAGCGAGGTGTCCGCGTTCGATTACGCCGCGCGCCGCGTCTGGCGCGTGGACCCGCGCATCGTCGAGGCCGCCGGGGCGGCTCTGCGCCGGAGAAGGAGAATCCAGGCCGACCTCTTCGTCCCCGGCGCGGACGAGAACCCCGACGTCGGCGAAAACTGGCGACGCTTCGCCTTCGAGATTTTCCGTATCTGCAACCTGGACGGCGCCTGGTATATCTTGGGGCGCGACGTGGACTCCAGCGAGCGGACGGCGGTCCCCCTGGCGCGGCTCAAGGGGTTCCGCGAGCTGTCCGAGCGCTACTCGGTGCCGGCCGATTTCAGCCTCGCCGACGCCCTGGCCGATGCCTTCGGCTTCCGGCTGGACTCGCCGGGGTACCGGGTTCAGCTTCTATTCCACGGCCGGGCGGCCCACCTGGTGGCCGAACGCGAGTGGCACCCCAGCCAGCGGATGGCCTTCCAGCCCGACGGATCCCTGCGGCTCACCCTGCGCACCGCGAACCTCGGCGAGTTGGCCCGGTGGCTGGCCGGTTTTCCGGGGGAGGTCCGCGTCGAGGCTCCCGAGGAGCTGCGCCGTCTGGTCGTCGGCAACGCCCGGAGGCTCCTGGAGGACAACGAACCCGAACCATGACGCGATTCCTGCCCGCTATTCTGATTTTATTGACCACGGCGCACGCCGCCCTGGAAATCCGCGAAGTGCCTCCGCTGGTCAAGAGCGATCGGACCCTGGAAGCCGAGCTCGAGCGTGGTTGCTGGGAGCTCATCTACGCGCTGGAGGGCGGGGGGAGCGCCGCGGAGGTCTCCGCGCGCCTGTCCCACCTCACCGACTCCTACCCCGAGCGGCTGCGCAGCGGCAGCTACGCCTACCAGCTCGCGGTGGGGCGCCTGGCCTTCGCCACGGGCGACCTGGACCGGGCGCGGGAGGCGATGAAGCGGGCGACGGAGGCTAACCCGGCGGCGGCCGAGCCCCGGGCCTGGATCGCCGCCGTAGATCTCAAGCTCGGGCGGGTCGAGGCGGCGCTCGCCGCGGCCCACGAAGCCCTCGAGTTGGACCCCCTCCAGCCGGTGGCCCGCGAGGTGGCCCAGGGCGCGCTGGCCCTCTTGTCCAACTCCTCGGGCACCTTCTCATCGGAGGACCCCGAGGCGGTGGAGGAGGTTCTGGCCGGGGATAGCTCCTTCTCCCGGGGGGATTACGTGGAGGCGGCGCAGGCTTATGAACGCGCCCTCGAGCTCGACCCCGACTTCGTCGAGGCCCGGGTTTACATGGGCGACTGCCGCTACCAGACCGGCGACTACGCCGGGGCCCTGGTCGAGTACCGGCGGGCGGTGGAGATGGACCCGGATTTCGCCCCGGCCTGGAACTTCATGGGAGACGCCCTCGCAGTCCTGGGCCGCAACGCCGAGGCGGTGGAGGCCTACCGGAAAGCGCTGGAGCTGAATCCGGACTACGCCGGCCCGCGCACCAAGCTGCGCCAGTTGGGCGAGGAACCCTGATCAACCCTGCACACCGACGGGGAGGCCCTCGATGCTCAAGAACTTCGCACAGATAAACGACCGGGTGAAGGGGGCGGCCCGCCGCCGGCTGGCCGTGATCGGAGCGGCCCACCCCCACACGCTCCAGGCTGTGTCCCAGGCGTATGGGGCCGGGCTGGTGGACGCCCTCCTCTTCGGCCCGGCGGGGGAGATTGAGGCCGCGGCCCGCAAGGCGGAGGTGGACCTCTCCCACTTCGAGGTGCGCGACGTAACCGGCGACGAGGAGATAGCCGCCGCCGCCGTGGCCGCCGTCCGCTCGGGAGATGCCGGGATGCTCATGAAGGGCAGCGTCGCAACCGGCATCGCCCTCAGGGCCGTCCTCGACAAGGAAAAGGGGCTCCGCTCCGGCAAGCTGTTGTCCCATATCGCCTGCCTGGAGGTACCGGGGTTCGACCGGCTCCTGTGGGTCACCGACGGCGGGATGAACATCCGGCCGGACCAGCCGACCAAGGCCGAGATTCTTTCCAACGCGGTGAACACCCTGCGGCGCCTGGGCTACGAACGGCCCAACGTGGCGGTGCTGGCCGCCGTGGAGGAGGTCAACCCGGACATGCCGGAGACGCTGGACGCCGCGGCGCTGGCGCAGATGGGCGAACGGGGGCAGTTCGGCGCCTGCGAGGTGGACGGCCCCCTGGCCCTGGACCTGGCCGTGGACGCCGAGGCGGCCCGCATCAAGGGCGTGAAGAGCCCCGTGGCCGGGAAGGCGGATATCCTCCTGGTCCCCGACATCCACACGGGCAACATCTTCGCCAAGGGCCTGATTTACCTCGGCGGGGCCAAGGTGGGGGGGATGGTCGCCGGGGCGACGGCGCCCATCGTCCTTCTCTCCCGGGCCGACACAACCGAGACCAAGCTCAACTCCATCGCCCTGTGCACCGCCGCGGCGGGGTAGGAGGTTCAAGTGGGCTGGGCCGATTGGCTCTTCGCCGTCGTCATGGCCGGGATGCTCCTGCGCGGGCTTCTCGTGGGCCTCGTAAGCGAGGCCCTGGGGCTGGTGAGCGTCATCCTGGCCTACATGCTCGCCGCCGTCCTCTACACGCCCCTGGGGCGGCTCTTCGCCGTGGACGTGGCCGGATTCGACGTGAGCGGGCCCATCGCCTTCATCGTGATTTTCATCGCGGTGCTGGTCGGGCTGCACTTTCTCGAAAAATTCCTGACGACGCTCATAGACGCCACCCTCGCCGGCTGGCTGAACCACCTCGGGGGCGCGGTGCTGGGCCTCGTGAAGGGCGTGCTCATCTGCGCCGCCGTGGTGCTCTTCGTCCACCGCCTGCCCTCGGGACCCGAGACGCGACGGGAGCTCTCCGAGGGGCCGATTTCACGGCCGGTGTCCGCCTTCGCCAAGCCCCTGGCCTACCTCGTCGAGGCGCTGGCCCCGGCGGTGGAGGACGACGCCTGGTGGCGGCCCGGGCTCGAAGAAACGCTGGGGATCCACGACGGCGAGTGGGAACTCTTGGAGGGAGACGATAATGGGTAGATGGCTCGTTCCGGCCGCGCTGGTCGGGTTCCTGTTTTTCGCTGGGTGCGCCGGGGAGGAGCCGGAAATCCCCCTCGCCGATTCCCTGGAGGCCATGTTCCCCCTGGCCGAGGAGCTGCTGGCCGCGGCGGACAAGATCGAGGAGGAGGGCTTCGAGACCACGGCCTGGCTCGTCCGGGTGGAGGACGTACCCGCCACCCACGAGCTGGCCCGGCAGGCCAAGGCGGCGCTACGTGACGCGGTCACCGCCTTCGGCTCCTACGCCGTGGGCAAGCTGCCCAACGACTACGTGACCGCCATGGATTACTACCACAAGTTCGAAGAGGTGATGGACCGGATGCTCCTCGAGGTGATGTCGGAAGATGAGCCGAAATAGGAAAAAAGGACCGACCTACGCGGTCTTCGGGCTGAAAGTCCCCCGCCGGGCGGCGCACTGGGCGACCGCCGGGCTGTTTGTCGTCGTCGCGGTCCTGGGCGTCGCCTGGGTCTCGGGCGACTTCGAGGACCCGCGGGCCACCTCCGACACCCTGGAGGGGATAGGCGTCCGGGTCATCGAGGCCTCGGAGGGTGTCGTCAAGGGGAGTGAACCCTTCGACGTAAAGCCCTGGCTGGAAGAGGTGGACGGGGTTCAGAGCTTTTTGAACCAGGCCGGTTTCTCCAAGGACGAGCTGCGGGCGACCATCCACGGTCTGGGGCGCTTTTCCGAGACCCGGCACCGGCGCGACCTGGAGCTGGCCCTGGACCACTACGGGCGCTTCCACCGGCACCTGGAGAGCTTGAGGGGGATGTGACCGGGGTGGGACTCTCGCTCGATACGGATTGCGATGATGTAGGGGCGGGTGTCCACACCCGCCCGTTTTACAAGGAAGCCCTCCCCCCACGTCGCGATGACGTAGGGCGGCCCCTACATACCCCGTAGCAGCTCCCGGGCCCGCTCTACTCGAACTGCGCCTTAATTTCCCCCCAGGACATTTCCCGCACGTCGGAGTGGGCGGCCAGGTAGCAGGCGGCGTTGGCCATGATTAAGAAGCCGTCCCCGGTCCAGTCGCTCGGATTATTACACAAGTAATCCAAACCGACAACGGTGTTACCGGCGTTTATAGCGATGCCGGGGTAGAGGGTGAAATCGGCGATTTCACGGGCCCCGGGCCGGAGCTCCAGCAGGATATGGCGAGACACATCGCTTAAATGGGATACTCCCTCAAAAATGGGGTGCTCGGGTTCAAGAATGTTTAAATCTTGTTCATCGAGGATTAACCAGTCACCGCTTATAGGTCCGTATGGCGCGTACTCATCCTCCAGCCAGCGACCGCCGATACCCCAACCCCCGGGGTCGTAAAAGAGCATCCCAAAGATACATACCACACAGCCGCCGCCGTCCACATAGTCGGCCAGGTTATCGCCGAACTCATCCGGCTCCTCTGGATATGTCCCTCCTACGAAGAGCGCATCGAAGTTGCGCATCAACTCAAGAGACGGCGTGAAATCCATGATATCAATAAAGTAAACATCATCGAAGCGCGGGTCGTTTCTCACGTACTCAACCACTTCCGACCAGTATTGGTAAAAGTCCCCCACCATGAACGCCGCGTCCAGGCCGGCGAGAGCGACCAGCGGCAGCACGAGCATCAAAATGACGGTTTTCATGGCCTCTCCATTTCACTAAAGCACCCAGCGCGGGATGGTATGGATATCCTCCTCGAAAAGCTCCTCCCAGGTGCCCCAGTCGTTTATGAGCATCTCCAGGAGCATGTCGGCGCACACGGCCTCGTGCAGTTCCTGCGGCCAGAGGCTGCGCTTTAGCCAGTCCCAGTGACAATGGTCTGTCGGGTCACCGGGCCAGTATCCCCAATCGGTCGGGCCCTGGGGATGGGGGAAGTTGTTGAAGACGTCGGCGTATTCAGGCGGCATGTGGTCTTCAAATGTGATTAAGCCTTGCTCGGTCCTGTGCCACCAGTCCTCGGGCTGCTGTATGACGTTGGTCGTCTTGGCCCAGGCGATGTTAGGGGGCGTTGGGTATGGTATGGTGATGAGGACGGGGTTCAAGGAAATTATTACGTTGTAAACGTACTGGATGAGCGGGTCGAGGCCGGTCAGAAGGATGGGCTCCGTAACGCCTTGTTTGCCCAGCCAGTCGTTCTTGTCCCATTGATAATATTCAGGGCGGTAGGTGGTGTGCGTTCCCGGCGGGCCCCCGGTTATCTTCCTAAGTACATAACGCCAGAACCGCTCAATGTTTTCTAACCCGATCAGCCTCTATATTACGGTGCAGTGGATGGTGTCGGGTGGTGTACCCTGAAACAGGTCATTGTTGATCCGGACCTTTGGCCGGATACGGTATTCTGCAGGTCGGAGAACCTCTTCCGGGCTCATAACCTCTCCTTCCCTACTACCCCTACTACACTAAGTATATGCTTTTTTTCCTCCGTGTCAAGCCGACGCGGAAGCGGTGGTTATCGACCCAACCACGGGTCGTCCCCTACATCCGCCGCAGCAGCTCCCGGGCTTGCTCCCGGAGCGGTCGGAGCGCCCCGGCCTCCTTGGGGCCTCCCGGCGCGAGGGCCAGCACCTCCTCGAAACGCGACCGCGCGCCCTCCGCGTCGCCGAGCGCGAGGAGCGTCCGCCCCAGGCCCAGGACCGCCGGCGCGAATCCCGCCCGGTCGGCGAGCACCGCCTCGTAATCGGCCCGCGCGCCGTAGAGGTCGCCCCCCGCCAGCTTCAAATCCCCCCGTCGGGTCATGAGAACCGGGTCGAACCCCAGGCGCTCGAGGCCGCGGTCCAGATAGCCCGCGCCGTCCAGGGGCCGTCCCTGGGCCGCGGCGGATTCGGACGCCCCCAGGTAGGCGTCCCGCCAGTCCGGCGCGACACGCATCGCCCAGAGGTAGGCTTCTTCCGCTTCGGGATACCGGCCCAACGCCGTGTAAACGGTGCCCAGGTCCATCGGCAATTTCGGGGAATCCTCGCCCAGCTCCTCCGCCCGGAGGTACTTTTCCAGGGCCTCGTCGAGCCGACCCAGGCGGTGCAGCGTCACACCCCAGTCCAGATAGAGCGACGGGGGCGTTTCGGCGAAGGCCGTCTCGGCCCGCCCGAAGTAATCCGCTGCCTCGGCGTACCGCTCCGCTCCCAGGAGCCGCGAGGCCATGTTGTAGTAAGCCACCCCCCGGTCGGAGAGCTTCTCGATGTTCCCGTCGGGTATGTTCGTCCCCACGGCCAGGACGGCGAGTACGCCCGCCGAGAGGCCGAGGGTGCGCCACTTTTTCTCCCGCACGAATTCGACGAGCCGCCAGACGGCGATGCCGGCGAAGGCGCACACGAGCGGCACGACGGGGAAGCGGTAGCGCCCGGTGATGAAAAAGAGCACCACCGCCGCCGCGTAGAAAAGCGCGACCAGGTAGACCGGCGCCAGCTCACGCCGCCGGGGCCAGGCCAATCCGAGCCCCAGAAGGGCCAGGGGCATCACCACCGCCAGCGTCGGCCAGGGCAGCCCCAGCCAGGGGACGACCTCGGTGTAGTGGCCGTAGGATTCGAGCTGGGGCCACTCGTAGCCGTGGACGAAGTACCACGCCTTGCGAAGGAGGTTTACGGCGAACTCGCCCGGGTGGTCGCTGATGTACCGCAGGGCCTGCCTGAGCCAGTACCGGTTGGCCTCGGCCAGGGTCACGTAGTGGCCGGTGACCCGGCTCAGGAAGAGCCTGCCCGTGGCCTCGTACACCTCGCCGGTTTTGTATTGGACGGGCGGGCTGAACAGTCCCTCCCCCCCCGGATGGTTACCTATCTGCAGGTTGATTCCCAGGTTGGCCGTGGTGAGGATGAACTCGCCGGACTGGGCCGCGTTGTAAACCGTCACGGGCAGGATGGGCAGGAGGACGCAGCCGGCCAGAATGCCCGCCCGTCCGAGCGCCTTGCGCCAACTCTCTTTTCGCAGGACGACGATGAGCCAGACCAGGAGCGCCGGGACCACCGCCAGGATGGTGCCCCAGGCCAGCCCGCCCAGACCGAGGCAGACTCCGGCACCGACCAGGCTCCGCGTCCGCCGGTCCTTCGCGAAGCGCACGAGCTCGAGCGTCCCCAGGGTGAGGACGAAGGCGGCGATGTTCGTCACCAAGAGCATCCCGTCGTGGAAGAGCGCCGGCCCGAGGACCGCCAGCAGCCCCCCGCCGATTAATCCCGCCCAGCGCTTCCCCGTGGCCTCGAAGGCCAGCCGGTAAACGAACAGCGCCGTCAGCGCCCCGAGGACCATCTGGACGACGCGGGCCCACAGAAGCGGCTCCAGCCCCACCAGCCTGAACACCGCCAGGAAGAGCGGGTACAACGGCGTCATAAAGAAGCCCTCGGGCGACTCGAAGGTGCCGGCGGCGATGGCCTCCGCCTGGGCGTAGTAGGTGTGGCTGTCGTTGGTCAGGAGGTCCCAGTAGAGGGTTCCGGAGAGGGAGCCGAGGAAGACGAGGCGGACGGCGAGCGCCACGGCGAAGAGCACGAGCCCGACCCAGCGCTTGTCGTCGCGCAGCCACTTCATCACGCTGTCGAGGAGTTTTTGCATCGGGTCAATCGGGGAGTACGCTAATCCCCGTCCTCCCCGGACCGGCGCAGGATCGCCAGGGCGCCCAGGAGGCAAACGACGCCCGTGAGGCACACCCCGAGGTCGGTGAGGGTGAACCAGGTCGAGAACTTTCCCCAATCCAGGAGCGACCAGCTCGTCTTGACCCCGACCGCGGCCAGGGCGTAGACGACGGTTTTGAGACCCGTCGTCCGCGCGCGCCTCAAGGGGAGAAAAACCAGGAGGAGCACGCCCGCGGCGAGGAAGTCCAGAAGGGTGTACAGGAGCCCGCCGACGGAGGCCTCCGCCGACCAGCCGGCCTGCAGGAGCAGGCTCGAGCGCCGGACTAGGAGGGCCGCCGCGGCCACCAGCCCGCCGTAAACGACGAAAATTTCCATCCGGGGGGTGAGTTTCATCGGATAAGCCCGCCTGGAACGGACAAAACTATACCACCCCGGGGGGCAATAAAAAACCCCGCCCATTTCGGACGGGGTGCCGCCGGGGTGCCGTGCGGATTTGGGGGTGCGGAACACCGGCGGGCTTAACCCATTACTCCCCTATAAGGGGCTGATTTTACCGGCTCCGGGCGGAGGGAATTACCCGTGCGGACGTCCGCGACGGGTTCCCAGCCGGAGTCGGCGCGATGATTACATTTTACCATTCGGGGGCCGACGGTTGAACCATCCAAGCCGTCGCTTTGGACCCTAGCGGAACGCGGCGTTCGGTCTTTGAGAAAGGTGGTGACCTCGACCAGGATCGCGTTCGGCATAGTAGTCCTCCGGTCGTTTTAAAAAGCAACAAGCGTGCCATGGGAACGGATGGGCCCCGGAGCGGTTTTCTCCGCATTAAAACAGCGGAAACGCCGTTTCAGGCCCAGATTGACCCGCTCATTATGGTTCGGGAGGCGGGACATCCGCGGCACATTGCGAAGAGGGCGGTAATCCGCCCTCCGATGTCGTCCATCCGGTTTTGAATCAGCGCGGAAGCTCAATCCCCTCCACCTCGCCCCCGGTTTTCTCCCTGAGCCTCTCCCCTATCCGGTCGACACTTTCCCGGAGCGGCTCCAGGGCCGCCGGGTCGTTGACCTCGATCACCAGGGTCCGGCCGCGGAGCCCCTTGACGCGGGTCCGCCGGGCGAGGGACGCCCCGACGATCTCCTCCCACACAAGGCGCAGCCGACCCAGACGCACCGCTTCCCTCAGCCGTCTGGAGCCCAGGCTTCCCCCGACCAGATCGCCGATGCGCCTCGGCTCACCCATCACGGCTCTCCGGCGGAGTCGGCGCTGTAGATGTGCGGCTTGCCGCGCCGGATGGCGATGGAGACGGCGAGGGCCGAGCCCCCGAAGAGTAGAATCACGCCCACGGCGAACATGATCCAGGCCCCCAGGGTCATGTGCTGGGTCCGGTCAATGGCCGCCAACCCTTCTTCGACGGCCTCCCGGAGGCGGGGCGAGAGGTTTTGCCGGGCGAGGTTTTCCAGGAACGCCCGCCCCTCGTCGTAGCCGATGGGGGCCAGGCTGAAGGACGAGCGGCGGTTCCACTTCGCCGGTGGACCGGATTCCAGGAGCTTGGGCTCGTCGCTCATGTACCCGTCCTTAAAAAATACCGACGGCAGGATTTTACCAGAGGGGGCGCCGAGGTTCAACGCGGCGGAGGGGGTACACCGGTCCGGGTTTCGCGGACCTCCCGGATGTAGGGCGGGGATTTTATTCCCCGCCGCATTTATTTGCAGAAAATATCCTCCCTGGGATTGACGCCTCCCTTTTTATGTGCTAGTTTAACTGGTGCAATGGATAAGTCCTACTCAAGAGAAATGCGAAAGGCACTGTTACTCGGAGGGGTAGTCCTCCTCTTCGCCGCCCTGACCGCCTGTTCGGACGGGCTGTCCACGGGGGCTGACGACCCCCTGGCGGACAGGGCTGATTACTACGTTTACGGCACCGTCTACATCCCTCCCACATCTCCACATACCGCCACTGTAGGACTGCGGCACGTCTACACTGAACCGGGCGGCACCTACCTCAAAGAAACAACCGCGGGACAAAATGGCTATTACCAGATTTACTTGGGTGACTTGAGCTACTGCTGGCTTGCTTGCGACGCCTGGTATGAGGAGGATGACACGAGGTGGCAGGGTACGAGCAGCGATTTTTACTGGGACGGTGATCTCTACCCCGATTATCACCAGAACATCATCATGTACGAACAATGAGTAACCCCCGAAGGGTTGCTCAATCTTTTTGAGGAGGAAGCGGGATGAAAACCCTTGTATTCTTCACCGTCCTGGTCGCCACGATTGCCTTGGCGGGCGGGACCGTATCCGTCGGACCGGAGCCGCCTTCGGAGTACAACGCACATTGGCGGCTTATGGCGAACCCAGGTGTTATATGCGTCCGCGACGGCCTGTACGTTTACGGCTGCAACGACGCGGCCGGCCTGATATACATGGGCCAGCCCATCAACCTCGGCGGCTATGACGGCGTCAGCATAAGCATATCTTTTAGCTACTCCCTGGAAACCGCCGACGACGGGGATTACCTCGTGGTCTACCTCGCCGACGAAGGGGCTTGGAATTGGTTCTGCGAATTCAGGGGCAACACCGACGGCCTGACCGACTACACCACCACCCTCGACGACTACTACGGCTGCAGAGACCTGGGAATCAGCATCCTGTGGGTTTCCGATGAGACGGGGGTGGCCGGTGGAATCTGCCTGAATGGCATAAGTATCGCCGGCATCAATTGGGGGGAGGGCGAGTACACCAACCTTTTCACCTGGGACGCGACCAACGACGTGACCGACCACCAGTCCGTCTACCTGCCCTGGGAATTGTCGGAAGGCGTCATGAACTGCCTGTCCTTCAAGTACGTCACCGACCTGGACACCCAGGGGTGGTGGGCGGTTGACAACGTGGAGGTTACGGCCGACGGGGAGAGCGTCCTACCCCTGCAGGGCGGCGGTTATGGCGTGGAGGGCTTCGAAAGCGGCGGCTGGCACCAGGACCAGCACGGCATGAACGGTGAGTGGGAGACGGGCACCGACCACGCCACCGGCGACATGTCCGGAGACAACTGGCAGTGCGACTCCGCCGCCCGCCCCTGGCGGTACGAGGCCGAGACCTTCTCGCCCTTTGTTACGGTTGGCAGAGCCAGAACGGTCGGTGTAGATTTCGACACCTGGTTTCACCCGGTGGGGGCCGGCGAATCCGCCTCGT
>JAPLSK010000116.1 GCA_026398675.1 bacterium
AGGGGGGAGGGGACAAGCGACGACCCTCACCCTTGGTTGCGATGACGTAGGGGCCGACCGACGGCGCGCCGTTCAGATCGGCCCGCGGGCGACCGTGGAGGACTCGTCCTACCGGTCGCCCCTACGAATTTCCGAAATGGGGGTGAACCTACCGGTCCGTCAGGGCCTCGATGCCGGGAAGCTCCTTGCCCTGGACGAAGACCAGCGACGCCCCGCCGCCGGTGGAGACGAAGCTGAAGCTCGCGGAGTCGAGCCCGGCGTCCTCGACGGCGGCCACGGAATCACCGCCGCCCACCACGGTGAAGGCGCCGGAAGCCTTGAGCTTGGCCACCTCCCTAGCCACTATGCGTGTTCCCTCGGCGAAGCGCTCATCCTCGAAGTAGCCCATCGGGCCGTTCCAGAAGACGGTCCGCGCCCGGGATATCTCCTCGGCGAAGAGCCTGCACGTGGCGTCCCCGATGTCCACCGCCTTGCGGTCCGCCGGTATCTCGTCCATCAGCCTGGCCTTGCACGCCGGGTCAATCTTCTCCACGACGTAGTTGTCCGTGGGGAGCACGATTTTATCGGCGTAGCGCAGGAGGAGGTCCTTGGCGTACTCGAGGTAGTCGGGCTCGTGGATGCTGCTTCCGACCTCTTTTCCCAGGGCGGCGAGGAAGGTGTAGGCCATGCCGCCGCCGACGAGGAGGCGGTCCACGCGCTCGAGGAAGCTCTTGACGACGCCGAGCTTGGTGGAGATTTTCGCCCCGCCCATGATGCCCACGTAGGGCCGCTGGACCTCGCCCAGGAGGAGGCTGAGGTTCTCGACCTCCTCCCGGAGCTGGTAGCCGTAGGCCGAGGTGAGGAACTTGGGCACGCCGACGACGCTCGCGTCCTTGCGGTGGCAGACGGGGAAGGCGTCGTTGACGAAGAGGTCGGCCAGGGAGGCCAGCTCGCGTGCCAGCTCCTCCCGGCCCTCCTGCTCCCGGGGGTCGTAGCGGAGGTTTTCCAGCATCATGAGCTCGCCGGGCCTAAGCGCCGCCGCCATGTTGCGCGCCTCGTCGCTTACCACCCCGCCCCGGCGGGCCATCTTCACCGGGAGCCCCACGAGCTCCTCCAGCCGCCGGGCGACCGGTCGGAGGGAGTATCGCGGCTCGTCGCCCTTCGGGCGGCTGCGGTGGGAGCAGAGGACGGCCGAGGCCCCCTCCGCCATGATGTACCGCAGGGTGGGGAGCGAGGCGGTGATGCGGGCGTCGTTGGTCACGTTGCCCTCGTCGTCGCCGGGGACGTTGTAGTCCAGGCGCACGAGCACCCGCTTCCCCGCGAGCTCCAGGTCCTCGATGAAGAGCTTGCGCACGGCGTGTCCTCCATGGTTCGTGATACGGGGGCAGGTTACTAAAGTCGGCCCGTTTTGTCGAGGGGTCCGTGGTCAATGGCGGCGGGCGGATCGGTCGGTCCCGCCCCCACGTCATCGCAACCTGGGAAAACAGTCCCCCTCTCCCTTCTAGGGAGAGGCGCGCCTACGGGCTGGGGTGAGGGTCGAGGTTGGGAACGTGAAAGCGGCGGGGATAGGAATCCCCGCCCTACGTCATCGCAATCCGCGGGGTGAGGGTGAAAAGCGGCGGGGATTCGCCCGGGGCGTAGCTCGCTACGCTCGGTTAAAATCCCCGCCCTACATTTAAACGCGAGCGGGCCGTAACACCCGCGTTCCCGCTCCCCTAGAGCGAGAAGCCCACCGCCCCGGCGGCGCTGAAATACGTGTCGCCCTCCCCCGAAGTGTCTATCCGCCCCAGGCCCACCGCCAGATCGAAGCGAACGCCCGCCAGGTGCATCCCCACTCCCAGGGTGTAGAGCGGGGGCTGGCTCTCATCGGCCAGGTTGAAGCGCAGGCCGGCGCCGCCCCACAGGGCCCCCTCGAAGAAGTCCGCCCGCACACCCACCGCCAGGTCCTGCTGCGCGGAGAACGACCCCTCGTCCCGCGTGAGGTCCACGTCGAGGGCGACGGTCAACAGGTCCGGGATCGCCTCCCCGGCCACGCCTATCCGCCAGTGGGGCTTCAGGCGGTCGGAGACCCCGGGGACCGGCTCGTCCCAGGAGATGGGGGCGGGAATCACGTCGCGCGCCAGGAGGCCCAGCCGGAAGTAGGGGGTGAACTGGCCCAGGAAGCCCACGTCGGCGCTGACGGCATGCCCCAGGGTCGGCCGCGTGGCGAGCACCTGCTCCATAATCCACCCCGGTCCGGTGGTGTACATTCCGGAATCGTCGGCGGTGAAGCGATTTTGGTAGCTCTGGGTGACGATGTACTTGAGGCTGAGTCCGGCGGAGATGAAGAAGCGGTCGCCGCGTCCGGAGCGCCAGAGGTAGTCGGCGTAGGTGACGACGAACTCCTGGCGGGCGTCGTCGGAGAGCCGGGCGCCGGTCCGGTTCTCGGTTATCCCGAGGCCGTCGCCCTGGGTGTCGCCCACGAAGCCCGAGGGGTCGGGGTAGGTGGGCCAGAGGGTGGCGAGCTGCTCCGAGTCCAGGTAGCCCGCGAGGTAGAGGAGCGCCACCGCCTCGGGGCTCTCGAGGTAGAAGTCGGGGATGAGGCGGCCGGTGTCCGCGTCGGATTCCAGGAGCACCTGGCCCGTGCCGCCGCCGATCCAGCTCACCGCCAGCGGCCCGACCATGACGCTCGCGCCGTAGGAGAGATAGCCGGTGACGCCCGGCGGGTTCCCGGCCAGGCCTTTCAGGTAGTCCGCCGTCCGGTCAATGGCGTCCAACAGCGGCTGGAGCCCCTCGCCGGTGTCGGCGTGCCAGATGTCGTCCTTCTGCCCGATGTAGGACACAGGCGAAGTAGTCTCCGGCGGCGGCCATTCCGGCGGGGTTGTAGTAGACGCTGGCCTCGTCGTCGGCCAGGGCGACGTAGGCGCCCCCCAGGGCCATGGCGCGCGGGCCGTAAATGGGGAGGGCCAGCGCCGGCAGGAGCGCCGCGGTGAGAAGCAGTAAAAGCTTTTCCCTCATCGGCCGTCCCCCTTCAATCGGAGGTCGCGGTTCGGTCGTTTATTGTCGCGGGCGGGGACACGGGTGCCCCGCCCGATCAACTCGACGGCGCACCCTAGATGGCGAAACCGAGGGATACCGAGGCGCCCAGGGTGGAGTCGTGCTCCCCGGCGGAGAACTGGTTGGTCATCACCGCCAGGTCGAAGTGGAAGATGTCCCCGATCTTCACCCCGAAGCCCAGGGAGGCCAGGAAGGTGGCCTTGGCCTGGTCCACGATGAGGGAGTTATAGTTGGTGTTGAAGCCGGCGCGGACGGCGAAGATGTCCGCGATTACCCACTCCACGCCCAGGGAGAGGTCCCGCACCTTGTCCACCACGATGTCTTTCTCGACCCACGCGTTGTTCACGAGCACGCGCGTCTTCACCGTGTACTCGGTTTCCAGCGCGTCCACGTCCAGGGCCAGGGTGAGGCTGTTGAATAGCTCGAATCCCAGGCCGAAGCGGATCTGGGTGTCGAGCGGGGTGGGGTCCAGGGAGTCGTCGCTCCAGGTGATGTCCAGGGGGATGATGTTGTGGCCCGTTATCCCCAGGTGGAAGAAGCGCCCGAGCATCATTTGCACGCCCAGGTCCATGCTGAAGCTGTAGCCGGTGGCCGCGGCGTCCAGGCCGAGGACGTTCGAGAAGAGCCAGTTGGGGCCGGTGGCGAAGACGTCGGGGTCCAGGGAGCCATCGGTGAGGACGGAGAGGTCGTTCGCGTACTTCAGGCCGTAGATGAACTTGGCCGTCCCGCCAACCGCCAGGAAGTCGTAGCGACCCAGCGGGAAGGAGTAGGCGTAGCTCACGCCGATGTCGTGCTCCGAGAACCCGGAGACGGCGATTTCGGACTTGTTCTCCGCCAGGCCGATCATGTCGCCCGCCGTGGTGCGCCACCCCTGGGCCGCGAGGCGGTTGTACTCCGCCCCGGTCAAGAGGCCCGACTGGTAGAGGGCGGTTATCATCGCCATGCGCTGGTAAATGGTCCCGTTGTTGAAGTAGCGCTCGTCAATGAGGCGCGAGGTCTGGCTGTCCATTCCAGGCCCGATCTCCATCTTGGTCATGTTGACCCAGCTCACGGCGATGGGCCCGATCATGGAGGTGACCCCCACGTGCATGTTGCCGATGACGCCGGTGCCCGGGTCGTTGAAGCGCTTCAGGGCGTCGGAGAAGTCGTTGACGAAGCCGATGAGCTCGGTGGGGCTGGAGGTGTCGGGGGGGTTGGAGTAAAAGTCCTTGAAGTCGTTCATGCGCTCGGTGATGTTGTCGGCGACGGAGAAACCCCAGACGGGGTCGGCGGAGAAGGTTGTGTCATGTCGTGCGAGGGCGGCGGGGTTCCAGTAGGCGGCCGTGCCGTCATCTACGATGGCCACCAGGGCGCCGCCCATGGCCATGGCGCGGGGGCCGTAGATTTCGGTGGCGAACGCCGCCGTAATAAAAACGCACAGGAGTACAAGCACAAGGCGCATGGGTCCTCCTCGGGATAAAAGCCGGTGTTTCTTCGGTTAAGTGTAGCCTGAAAAACGCATTAAGACAAGGCGGCGGGCTACCTGACGGCGTAGTCGGGCTCCACGAAGCGCCGGACCTCCTTGGGGAGCGCCTCCCGCAGCCGGGCGTGAATCGCCTCGGCGGTGGGGAGGTTCACCAGCTCCGCCGCCAGTTCCGCCGCCTGCCGGAACGAGATGGCCCGCAGGGTGGCCTTGACCACGGGGACGTTGACCGGCGCCACCGAGAGCTCGTCTATCCCCAGCCCGACCAGGAAGGGGACGGCCAGTGGGTTGGCGGCCATCTCCCCGCACAGGCCGACCCAGATGCCCGCCGCGTGGCCCGCCTCCACGATGGTCGCCAGAAGCCGCAGCACGGCGGGGTGGAACGGCTGGTACAGCTCGGAGATGGAGGCGTTGCCGCGGTCCACCGCCAGGGTGTACTGGATGAGGTCGTTGGTGCCGATGGAGAAGAAGTCCACCTCCCGGGCGAACTGGTCGGCCATCACCGCCACCGACGGCACCTCCACCATGATGCCGACCTCGATTCCGCTGTCGTAGGGCTTACCCTCGGCGTCGAGCTCCGCCTTGCACTCCTCGATGATCTCCTTGGCCTGGCGCAGTTCCTCGATGGCCGAGACCATCGGGAACATGAGCCGCACGTTGCCCGTGGCGCTGGTGCGCAGGATGGCGCGGAGCTGGACCTTCAGCGTGTCCGGCATCTTCAGTGAGAAGCGGATGGCCCGGCAGCCCAGGTAGGGGTTCATCTCCACCGGCACCTCGGGGTGGGAGAGGAACTTGTCGCCGCCGATGTCCACGGTTCGGATGACCACCGGCTGGGGCGCGAGCTGGCGCGCCACCACCGAGTACGCCTCGTACTGCTCCCCCTCGCTGGGCAGGTCCTCGCGGTTCAGGAACAAAAACTCGGTGCGGTAGAGGCCCACGCCCTGGGCGCCGTGGGTCTGGACCGCGTCCACCTCGGACAGAAGCTCGATGTTGGCGGCGAGCTCGATGGTGAAGCCGTCGGAGGTTTCCGAGGGCAGGTCGCGCAGCTTCGCCAGGGATTCGAGCTTGGCCCGCTCCTCCTTCTGGATCCGGCGGTATTTCTTGAGGAGCTCGGGGGCGGGGTTGAGGACCGCGATGCCGTTGCGGCCGTCGAGGATGAGGGTGTCGCCCTCCTCGGCCCGCCGCGACAGGTTGGTCAGCCCCACCACCGCCGGAATCTCCAGCGCCCGGGAGATTATCGCCGTGTGGCCCGTCGCGCCGCCCACGTCGGTGGCCACGCCGAGGACCTTGAGCGGGTCCATCTGCGCCGCCGCCGAGGGCGGCAGGTCGTGGACCACGATTATCGCCGGCATCTCCAGGCCGGCCAGAAGCGGCTCGCGCTTCCCCATCAGGTTGCGCAGGAGCCGCTCCCCCATGTCGCGCACGTCGGTCACCCGCTCGCGCAGGTACTCGTCCTCGAACCCGGTGAAGGTGGCCACGAAATGGTCCACCACCTTGCTCACCGCGTACTCGGCCGTGCACGCCAGGCTCCGGATGGTCTCCTGGACCCCGCCCATGAGGGTGTCGTCGTCGAGCATCATCCGCTGGCTCTCGACGATTTTGAGCTCGGTCAGGCGATTCGATTCGCGCAGGTTCTCGATCAGTCGTTCGAGTTGCCGCTTCGAGGTCTTGAGCGCCCTCGAGAATCGCGCGATCTGGTTTTCCGGGTCGTCAATGTGGTCCTGGCCGACGTTCAGCAGCTCGAGCTTCGGCTTGACGACCCGCCCGATCGCCACCCCCTTGGAGACCGGCACGCCCTGGAAAATCATGGTTTCTCCCTTTAAAAAAAACCGCGTCTCTTGCGCGGTGATTATGGGATATTTTCCCCCGATGCTCAACTAGTCGAACCTGGTTCGCTTTTTGCTTTAAAGGTCCACGGGGGGGAATGGCCGAGGGCGCGGGGGAACACCAACGGTGTCGCGTCACCTCCGACCGCCGCACTCACCGGCGTCTCCCGTAAAAAAGACCCACCGCCGACCGGAGCCGGAATGGAAACCCATGTGCAAAAAACCGCAATGATCGAAGTTCGCGAATCCGACTCCGGCCTCCCCCCACCAATTTTTTCAGGCCAGGTAGTGGTCCTCGAGAAATCTTTTATCAGCCAGGAGCCGGATGCTTTTTAAGGCCTTTTCCGCGTCGGGCCCCGTGGCGCGGACCAGGAGTACCGTCCCCGGCGCCGCGCCCAGCGACATCACCCCCATCACACTCTTGGCGTTCACCCACGACACGTCCCCGTTGGTCCGGGCGATGGAGATATCCGCGTTGAATTTCTGGGCGACGCGGACAAAAATGGCCGCCGGGCGCGCGTGGAGGCCGAGTTTGTTGGACACGACGATTTCGATTTGGGGCATGGGTCCGCGGGATGGGGTGATGTTCCAGACGACCGCGCGATTTTATCACGCCCGATTTTCGCCGGTCAATCTCGGACCGCGTCACTTCTTTCTTGACCAATCCAAAATTTTTGGCTATATTTACTTCTGGGTTAGTTGATGGATGGGGCGGATGGCCGAAACACGACGAATCTGGACCCGCGGGACGCTTCTCGCAATAGCGGCGGCGCTCATCTGCGTCGCGCCCGCCTGGGCCGACGATATCGCCGACCACGTCGTAGTCTCCGAAATCCTCCCCCTGCCGGCGGACGGCCAGGCCGTTTTCATCGAGCTCTACAACCCCACCGGTCGGGATATCAGCCTCGACGCGTACTTCCTGCGTTCCGATTTCAAAGATGAATATCCCGCCCTCTCCGGGAGCATCCCCGCATACGGCTTCTACCTGGTGTCTACCTCGGAGGAAGGCTGGCCCGTTAGCTGGCCCACCCCCGACCTCGTCGCGCCCATGCTGGAGTTCGACCCCGTCTCGGGCGGCGTGGCCCTCATCGGGGACGGTGCAACGGTGGACATGCTCGGCTGGGGCATCACCCCGACCTACTACGAGACGACCCCCTGCAACACGCCCGACACAAGCTCCTCCCTCGAACGCAAGAGCGGCCTCTCCCACGACGACGCCGACGGGAACGGCTACGACACCGACAACAACATCTTCGATTTCCGGGTCCGCGGTGAGCCCGAGCCGCAGAACACCAACAGCGACATCGAGCGCCCGCCCTCGTCGGCCGACGGCATCACCTGGGGCT
>JAPLSK010000117.1 GCA_026398675.1 bacterium
CCGGCGAGGGCGCCCCGCCCCAGGGACCGCCCGTTCTCATGACCCAGGGGGCGGCGGCGGAGCTCCGCGATTCGGGCGTCGGCTCGCCCCGGGTCATCTTCGATTCCCCCGTGGACGGCGCCCTGGTGCGGGAGTCGGTACCCGTGGGCGCGGCGGCTTACGACGCCGACGGCACCGTGCGCCAGGTGGAGTTCTACCTCGACGACCGGGTGCTCGGGGTGGACGGCTACGCCCCCTACGACGCCCTTAACGGCGGCTGGAACCCCGTCTCCGGCGACGCGGCTGTTCCCGACGGACACCACCTCCTCTACGCCCTGGCGGTGGACAACCGCAACCGGGTCGGCTCCGACGCGCTGGTGGTCGAGGTGCGTTCGGGGTCGGGACCGGCGCTCTGCCTGGACACCTCCCGCCCGGCCTACGTCCTGGCCAGCCGCGAGCTCACCGGAGCTTTCGGCCTGGTGAACCGGGGCGACGCCGAGGTCCGCCTGACCCAGCTCCGGGTGGTGTGGAACCGCCGGGGTCTTTTGTTATCCGGGGTGGAGTACGAGGGCGTGAGCTGTTTCAGCGACGCGCAAGGGGTGGAGACGGGAGAGTTGGTCCCGTTGAAGGAGACTCTCGTCCTGCCGCCGGGCGCGAGCGGCGAGTTGGTTTTCCAGTTCATTCCCGGACCGGGCGCCAACAGCCCGAGGTTGGACGGCGCGAGGCTGGCCGTGCTGGCCGCCGACGCCGTGGGGCGGCGGTGGGGGATGAGCTGTTATCTGACCCCGGCCTCCTTCGCGCTCGACCGGCTCCTGGTGCAGGGCTCGGCCTATCTGGACCGCTGGATGGACTACTACCGCCTGGCGCGACTGGTCGTGGGCGACGCCCTCTACTCGGACGAAAGGTATTCAATCATCACCTTTCCAATCTCCTACGACGGCCTGGTTTGGCTCCTGACGGCCGATCGAGATCGGACCAAGGGTCAGGAGGCTGTGCTGGGTCGGGACTTCCTGGGCCGTCTAAGGACCGACAACCGGACCCACGTTTACCTCCTCTACGACGACACCGCCACCCCGCCGATGTGGGTGCGCGACAATTTTCTCAAGAGCCGCTACGTGGCGCTAACCGACAACCCTCGGGCCGACCGCCTGCGCGTCTGGCTGAACACGGCCGAGCCGGGCGAAATTTTCTTCTACGGCAACCACTCCGCCGGGGTCTCCGACAACGCGGACTGCATGTACATGTTGGGTTTCGGCGGGCTTTTCGCCCCGGGCACGGGCGAATAAAGAAAGGAATACCCATGCGCGGATGGATTCCGGTCCTCTTGGTGCTGGCGGTGGTCGTCTCGGCCGAGGGGACGGGAGAGCCGGCCTCGGACTACGCCACGGCGATTCCGGTGACCACCATTGACGAGGAATATGCCTACGTCGCCGTCCAGCCCTGCCCGGAGTGCGGCGGGGTCTTTGCGGTGACGGAGCAGTCGTTGCAATTCGACGACGCGGGCACGCCCTTCGACATCCTCCAAGCGGAGTGCCAGAGCTGCGGCGCGACGCGGGATTTCTACTTCGACGTCTCGGCGCTGCCGTGGTTTTCCGGCGAGTGGGACGAGGAATAGGCCGGACCCGCACATTTTTGCCCCTCGCCCCCATCCCGGTCGGCGCGCCGCTCCCCAAGGGGGCGAGGGGGGTAAATGTAGGGCGGGGATTTTAATCCCCGCCGTTTTTACGTTTCCAACCCCGACCCTCACCCTAGCCCTCTCCCACGGGGAGAGGGGACATGCGGGCGACCGTGGACGGTTGCCCCTACGGATTGGCTCTGCGGTTTGCGGCCGTAGGGGCGGGTCTCCTGACCCGCCCGCTCGTTTATTTACCGCCAAACGCCAAATGTAGGGCTGGGATTTTAATCCCCGCCGCTTTACCCCACACCCCAACCCGCCCCCCAAAGGGGGGCGGGGGATACCCCTCAAAGGGCCGCGAGCCAATTCCGCCCGCTCCCAACCTCGACCGCCAGCGGCACCTGCAAATTGATCAGCCCCTCGCAGGCGTTTTCCATCGCCTCCCGCAGCATCCCGCCCACGCGCTCCTTCTCCCCTTCGGGGCACTCGACGAGTAGCTCGTCGTGGATTTGCAGGAGCAGCCGCGCCCCGCAGTCGCACTCATTCAAGAGCTTCTCGGCGCGGATCATGGCCAGCTTGCAGATGTCGGCGGCGGTGCCCTGGAGCGGCGCGTTGAGGGCGGCGCGCTCGGCGGCCTCCCGGACCGGTCGGTTGGGCGAGTTCAACTCGCCGAAGGGGCGCCGGCGGCCGAAAAGAGTCACCGTGTACCCCAGTTCCCGCGCCCGCTCCAATCCCGAGTCCATCCACGCCCGCACCGCCGGGTATTTCGCGAAGTAGCCGTCTATGAACGCCTTGGCCTCGGCCCGGCCGATGCCCAAGTCCGACGCCAGGCCGTACACCCCCTTGCCGTAGATGAGCGAGTAGTTGACCACCTTGGCGGCGTTGCGCTGGTCCTGGCTCACGTCGTTTTTCTCGACGCCGTAGAGGACGGCGGCGGTGGCGGCGTGAACGTCGTCCCCGGCGCGGAACGCATCGAGCAGCCGCACCTCGCCCGAGATGTGGGCCAGCAGGCGCAATTCGATCTGCGAGTAGTCCGCGGAGACCAGGACGCACCCCGCGGGGGCGACGAAGGCCTTGCGAATCCTGCGCCCCAGCTCCGGGCGGAGGGGGAGGGTCTGCAGATTCGGGTCGCTGGAGGAGAGCCGCCCGGTGGCCCCGGACGCGTGGTGCAGAGTCGTGGGCCTCCTCCCCGAGACCGGAGAAGCCGGTTTTCGTGCGTCGGCCGCCGGGCAGCTTCAGCTCGCCGAAGAGCACCTCGCCGGTCTGCTTGGTGGAGGCCACGTTGAAGGGGTGGCCGGCCAGCTCGTAAGCCCGTTTTTCCAACTCCCCCATTCGGGCGTGCAGCTCGGTGGAGAGCTCCCCGAGCGCCGAGGAGTCCAAGAGAAGCCCCCGCTCCTCCACCGCGGCGATGACCGGCAGGAGCGGCAGCTCGATTTGCCTGTAAACGCGCTCCAGGTCCAATTCCTTGATTTTCTCCGCCAGGACGGGTTGGAGTTCGAGGGCGGCGGCGGCCCGGCCGGCCAGACCCTTCAATTCCGAGCCTCCGTCAACGAGCAGGTCGCCCTGGGCGGGTTGCGCCCCCTCACCGGCGGGCCTTTTTCCGAGGTGCGCCTGGCAGAGCGCGGCCAGGCCCCGCGGGAGACGGTCAGCTTCCAGGAGCCACCCGGCGAGCATCAGATCCTCGGGGCGGGAAATCCGCCGGGCGAGGGGCTTCAGGTCGTAGCCGACCGTGGAGATGTTCGCATCGGCGAGAAGCTCGGCCAGCCAGGGGGGCGGATCGCCGTCGCAGGCCAGACCGTAGCCCGTTCCCGGCTCGGCGGCCAGGCCCAGGGCCTGGATTCGATAGCGCCGCGCCGGCCCGCCCTCGACCTCCAGGGCGATACCCAACCGCCCGCTCCGGCGGATTTTCTCGACGAACTCGTCCGGAGGGCCGGTCGAGATGACCTCCAGACGGGCCTCCGTCCGCTCCACGAGCCCCAGGTCCCGGATGATCCCCGCGAAACGCAGGTTTTGGAGCATTTCCAGCGCCCCGGGTTTCGCCGGGGAAATCATCAGCTCGTCCAGGGGCGGGACCGGCGCGTCCTCGGCCAGGCCGACCATTCTCCAGGTCAGCCGCGCGTCCTCGGCGCCCTTTGTCAAATTCTCGCCCAGCTTGCCCGGAAGGTCGGCGGCGTGGGCGAGAACCCCCTCCAGGTCGGTGTAATCGGCTAAAAGTTTGGCCGCCGTCTTCGGCCCCACGCCGAACACGCCGGGCAGGTTGTCCGTGGAATCGCCGGCCAACGCCAAAAGGTCGCGCATCCGCTCGGGACCGACGCCGTATCGCTCCCGGACGTAGCCCGCGTCGCGCAGGCTCTCCTCCCCTTTTCGGCCGTGGGCGATGTGAACGACCCGCGGGCCGATGAGCTGCATCAGGTCCTTGTCGTGGGTGAAGATGAGCACGTCGTAGCCCGCTTCGAGGCCATTTTTCGTCAGCGCGGCGATGGCGTCGTCGGCCTCGTAGCCGGGCGTCTCCACCATGGGCCAGCCCAGGAGAGGGAAGAGTCTGCGCAGGAGGTCGGCCTGGGGCGGGAGTTCGGGCGGCGCGGGCGGGCGGTTGGCCTTGTACGCGGGAAAAATTTCATCGCGGAAGGTGGGACCGGGTGCGTCGAGGACGAAGGCGACCCGGACCGGACGGTGCCGCTCCAGGAGGCCCAGGAAGAGGCGGACGGAGCCGTAGAGGGCGGCCACGTTCGTACCGTCCCGCGCCGTCAGCGGCGTCTTGATCGAGTGGAATACGCGGAAGAGGAGGGAGTAGCCGTCCACCAGGAGTAGACGGGGCCTGGCCGAGCCGTCGGGCATGGAGTTTCCCCTTTTTGCCAGGATTATAGCAGCAATCCGGGCCGGGAGAGGGCCGGTCGCGATGACGCGGGGGCGGGTGTCCGCACCCGCTTTTTTCTAAGGCAGCCCTCACCCTTAATCCCTCTCCCATAGGGAGAGGGAAGCCGTTTCGCTGTGTGCTAAATGTAGGGCGGGGATTTTAATCCCCGCCGCGTTTTTTCTATAGTAGCCCTCACCCCTAACCCCGTGCCTCGCAGACCTCCCCCGGGGAGAGGGATGCGGCTTCACCACGCCGGTCAATCGCCGCTGGTTTCCTCCTCGGCGGCCGCGGCCTCCGCGGCTTCCTTGGCGGCCTGGGCCTCGGCCAATTCCTTTTCCTTGGCCTCGAGCTGGGCCTTGAGGTCCGCGTTCTCACCCTCGGCGGTATCCACCCGCTCGGTGGCTACCTCCTTCTCCGCTTTGGCCGCATCGTAATCGCCGAGCTCCTTCTCCGACGTGCCGCAGGCCGTCAAGAGCAGACCCGGAATAAGTAGGAGAAACCACCGCATACTTCGCCTCCTTGCGAATGGTGAACGTCAGCCCTGGATGAACTCCTCGAGCTCGCACCGTACCTCGCCGAACCAGGTCAGGCCGGTGATTTTCACGGGAATCTTGTATTCGTCGGCGCTGACCCAGATGTAAACCTGACCGCGCTGGCGGAAGATGCCGGTTTCTTCATCCAGGAGGGGCTGGACGAGGTAGCATTCGAAGGTGCCGGCCGGGACGGTGACGGTTTCCTTCCGGATGACCTTGACCTGGACGGTCTCGTTCCGGGTGGCGTCGGCGTAGGGGAAGGAAAGCGCGCCACCGATACGGATGTCCTGGGCGCGGACGTGATAGAAGGCGGCCAGGGCGTCGCAACCGCTGGCGACGACCCCGTCGAGCACGTCGCCCTCCCGGGTGATGGTGTGGTCTTCCTGGTCGTAGTAGAGAGTCTCGTCGGCCGTGTAGTCACCCTCGACGAGGTGCTTCTCGTAGCGCCGCGTGCCGAGGTTGCTCACGTCGAAGAGGCTCTCGATGTCGTCCTTGACGTAGAAGAAGTCGCTGAAGGCGGTGCTAGAGCGCAGCTCCATGACGAGCTTCAGGCACAGGTGCCCCTCGTAGGTGACCTGCTTGACCACCTTCATGACGCAGATGCCGGCCTTGGTGTCGCCGTAGGAGACGCTGTAGATGAGCTTCTCGCCGGGGCCGAAGGGTAGCTCGTCCGTGCCGGCGAGGGCGGGGAGAGTGAGGGTGGCGACGACGGCTGCAATGCAGAGCATTTTCATGGAGAACCCTTTCGCGTCGGTCGGCGGTTCTCCGGCCTTGGGAAAGAGGGCGAAGGAGTTGGCTCAGTATAGCGGTAATCGGGCCGGGTTTCCAGGCCAATCGCGGCCTCGAGCACGGAGCGGGGTTGGATGGCGTCCAGGTCGCCTTCGGGTCCTGGTGGCGTGATAATCCGCGCCCGGGGGTTCAGCGGGCGCCAGCGGGCTGGGTTGATCGTGGGTTTTCGGTTGAAGAGGGCGACCTGGGGAACGCCGAGGGCCGCCGCCAGGTGCATCGGACCGGTGCCGGAGGAGACGAAGAGGGCCGCGCCCGCGATGAGCGCCGCCAGGCGGTCCAGGTCGGTCAGTCCGGCCAGACTGGCGCACGGACCGTTTAGACCGACGACGACGCCCTCCGCCGCGATTCTCTCCCTCTCTACCCCGGAGACCATGACGCCGTACCCCTTTTCGATGAGCATTCGCGCCAGCTCGCGGTAGTGCCCTGGGGGCCACTCGGTGGCCGAGCCGCCGCTGCCGGGGTGCAGGACTGCGTATTTTCCAAAAATTCCCAGGTTTTTCAAGAAAATTCCGATTTCAGCAACGGCCGTGGGCAAAGGCTCCAGACGCGGTGGCTCGATGCGATTTACCCGTATCCCCAGAGGTCGGAGGAGGGCCAGGGCGAGCGCCGCCTCGTGGGCCCCGGAGCGCCTCCGGCTGATAAACAGCGGCCGGTTGTATGCGAAGCCCCAGAGCCGCCGGGCGTAGCCGATTCTCACCGGCACCCGCGCCGCCCAGGCCGCCAGGGGAATCCTGCCTCCAGGGCTCGCCACGATGACCACCCGCGGTCCGTAGTCCCGGAGAAGCGCCACGGTCCCGGAAAAACCGCCGGGGTCGGGGAGAACCTGGAACCCCGCTCTTTCAAAGGCCCATTCGCCCCGCTCGCCGGCCAGGACGGCGACCTCGGCTTCGGGAAAACTCGCCCGGAGGGCCGCCGCCGCGGGGAGGGTGACCAGGGCGTCGCCCAGGGCGTCGTGTCGGACCAGGAGTATCCGCTCTTTATTCACGTCAATAATGAAAGGGGGTTCCCTTTCAAGCGCCGGGGCCGGACGCTCACTCGTAGGACAGGCCCTCGGAGAGCAGCGCCATGGGGTCCACGGCCCAGGTGGCGAGGCGGACCTCGAAGTGGAGGTGGGGGCCGGTGGCGACGCCGGTTTGGCCGATGGCGCCTATCTGCTGCCCCGCCTCCACCATCCGGCCCTCGGTCACCGCGAGGGCGCTCATGTGGTTGTAGAGGGTGAAAAGGCCGCGGCCGTGGTCTATGCAGACGAAATTCCCCCGAATGACGAACTCCCGGGCGAAGACGACCCTCCCCCGGGCGGCGGCGTATACCGGCGTGCCCTCGGGCAGGCCGCCGAAGTCGGTGCCGATGTGCGACTCGCTCCCGCCGGTGGAGAAGTCCCGCTTCTCGCCGAAGGGGCTGGTGACGTAGCCGCCCACCACGGGACGTCGGAAGGGGCCGGGCTCCCAGAACTGCTCCGGGGTGTAGACAGCCACCGCCTCGTTGACCAGGGCCGATTCGCGCTCGATGGTCTCGGATCCCAGCTTGCTCCCCACACTGGGGGTCAGGACGATGTAGCAGGAGGCGAATTCCCCCTCGTGGACGGTGACGTCGAACTCGTCCGTCTTTGGGCGGCCGTAGGCGTCGGTGTAGGTAATCTCCAGGGGAACCGACCCCGGCTCGGCCAAGAGTCTGCAGGCGGCCAGCGCCCGCCAGCAGCCGTTTTCCGTCGGGTAGAAGTTGAACGGCCGGTCGAAGATTTTACCCTCGGCGCCGGACACCGATCCGGAGAATAAGGCGTCCAGGACGATGGGCCGGCCCTGGACGACCCTCTCCGGCGATACGGTCAGGCTTTCGAGCACGGCGGGCGGCAGCTCCATGGTGAACACCCGCACGGCGGAGGCCGCGGAACGGGCGTCGCGGTCCACGGCCACCGCGCTCACCAGGATGCCGTGTTCCCCCGAGCCCAGCTCGAGCGCGTTCAGGGCGACGCGGAATCGGCCGAAGCTCTTCAGCTCAACCGCGGGGAAGCGCACCGGGTAATCATCCACCCGGACGACCACCTCCCCCAGCACGCCCTCGGGGGCGAGGACGGTGAAGGTCAGCTCGCCGTCCCCGGTGAGCAACTCCCCCTCCAAAGGTGTGACCAGGGTAATCTCCGGGGGGAGGATTTCCGGTTGGCAGGCCGCGATGAAGAGCGCGAGCAGCGGAGCGATTGTGGGCAAGGGGTTTAACCGAGCGAACCGAGCTACGCCCCCGGCGAACCGAGTTATGCCCCCGGCAAACCGAACGAAGCGAGCTATGCCTCCGGCAAAACCCCTTGTTTCCCCAACTTTTTTAAGCGACAAGACGGCCGTCCTGGAGTTCGAGGGCCCGGTCGGCCCAGTCGGAAACCGATGCGTCGTGAGTCACCACGACCGCGGTGAGCCCCCGCCCGGCGACCTGCGCCCGTACAAGGTCCAGCATCTCCCGCCCCGTGGCGCGGTCCAGGTTCCCGGTGACCTCGTCGCCCAGGAGCAGCCGGGGCTCGGTGGAGAGCGCACGGGCCAGGGCCACGCGCTGGGCCTGGCCGCCGGATAGCTGGGATGGGAGGCTCTGCCCCCGGTCGGCGAGGCCCATTTCGGCCAGGAGCTCCGCCGCCTTGGTCCGGGCCTCCTCGAAGGAGAGCCCACGCACGAGGAGCGGCACCGCCACGTTCTCCAGCGCCGTGAGGTAGGGAAGCAGGTTGTACGTCTGGAAAACGAAGCCCACCTCGCGGTTGCGGTAGAGCGATAGCTCGCCGTCCCCCAAGCCGCCGAGGGACCTTCCCCCGACCCGGACCTCACCCGCCGTGGGGACGTCCAGCCCGCCGAGGAGGTTCAACAGGGTCGTCTTCCCCGAGCCGGAGGGGCCGGTGAGCGCAACCACCTCGCCGGGGAGCACGGCGAAGCTCACGTCCGCCAGGGCGTGGACCGTTACGCCGCCCGTGTAATCCTTCGCGAGCCCCCGGACCAGGACGTAGGGTTCAGGCATTCTCCGCTTCCTTGAGTGCATCCCGGGCCAGGCCCAGCACCTCGTCCTGGGGCGGCTGCGAGTCCGGGACGGGGTTCTCCTCGGCCAGCCCTAGGTGTCGCCGGGCCGACTCCGCGTCGCCCGACCGGGCGTCGTAGAAGGCCCGGATGGCGTACACGAGCCCCTTTTGGTTGTCGAAGTCGTGTTCCTCGTAAAGCCGAAGCGCCTCGTCCAGAAGCTCCCCGGCCTCATCCGGCCGACCGATGCGAACGAGGTGATAACCGAGGAGCGAAGCCGTCCGCGCGACGCGGGGGATGTCCTTCGTTCTCCGCGCGAAGTGGAGGCTTTTCCCGAAATCCCGTATCGCCCCTTCCCCGTCGTTCAGCCTGACCTCGATCTGGGCCAGGTTGAACAGCGCCAGGCTGAGCCCCGGATAGTAGCCCATCGCCTCGTACTCTTCGGCGCAGCGGTGCAGGATTGCCAAAGCCTCGTCGAGCCTCGAGACCTCGGTGAGGATGACGGAGAGGTTCAACTGGTTGTCCAGGACGAGGGATCGGTCGTCGGTTCTCTCCGCCAGCTCGATCGCCCGGCGGAGCTGCCGCTCCGATTCCTCGATGCGGTATAGATTGAAGTAGAGGACGGCCAGGTTGCCGTGGACGATGGCCATGGCCCGGACCTCCTCGTCGGTGCGCGGGTCGGGCAGCAGCCCGGCCGCCTCCTCCACTATCTCCGCCGCCCGTTTCGTCCGTTTGGCGAACATGTCGGGGTAGGAGCGGATGACCGCGATCGAAATTTTCAGGAACCGGTCGTCCCCCGCCGCCTCTTCGGCCCGACCGACCCACGTCGGAACCTCCGCGTTGCGGCCCAGCCTCGACAAGGATTGCACGGCGAGACAGCAGGTCTTCGTCGCGATCCGGTTATCGCGGAGCCGCATCGCTTCGTCGAAGGTCTTTTCGATGAACGGCAGCGATTCGTCGGGGCGACCGAGCCGGGATAAAACGTCCGCCAGCGCCAGGCGGGCTCGGTTGGCCAGGGACGGTTCGTCCAGCCCCTCGGCGAGCTCGAGGGCGTGGCGGACCTCGACCTCCGCCGGACCGTAGGAGCCGTAGTTTTTCTTGTTCTCGCCGCTTTTCAGAAAGTACCCGGCGGCCTCCGGCAGATTCCCCGCCCGTTCGAAGTGGGCGGCGATTTCGCCAGGGGCGTAGCTCGCTTTGCTCGGTTCACCCGGCAGCTCGTCCAGGCCCGCCATGGCCTGGGCCACGTCGTGGTGGAGCCGCTTGCGCTCGTTGACCAAAAGCGACCGGTATGAAACCTCGCGCACCAGGGAGTGGCGGAAGAGGTAGGACAGCTCCTCTCTGGAATCGCGCACGGCGAGCCCCGCCGATTCGGCCTCGGCCAGCGCCTCGAGCCGACCGGGCAGGAGGGCTTCTATCAGCCTCTCGTCGAAGCGTTGGCCGATGACGCTGGCCACGCGGAGAATTTCCGCGGAGGCCGGGCTCAGGCGGTCCACGCGGGCGAGGATGGTGGCGAAGACGTTGACGGGCAGCCGCTCGGGGAGATATCCGCCGCCGGCGACCCACCGGTCACCCCGGCGCACTATCAAACCCCGTTCGACGAGGTCCAGCACGAGCTGTTCGAGGAAGAAGGGGTTGCCCTGGGCCCGTTCGAGAACCAGCCGGCGGATTTCGTCCTCCAGCGGCAGGCCGTCCAGGAGCTCTTCGCCGATGCTCCAGATGCCGTCGTCGAGCTCCCCGAGAACTATCTCCTCCGCGCCGATGCTCGTCAGGGGCCGCGTTCCCCGTTCGGCGAAGCGGCCCTCCCCGCGGGCCGTGGCCACCAGCACCAGCCTGCCGACTTCTCCGCAAGCCCGGAGCGCGGATTCGAGAACGCCGGTGGAGGAGTCGTCGGCCCAGTGGAGGTCGTCCACGGCGAGGAAAAGGCCCTCTCCGGCGAGCCCCTTTATCAGAGTGGTGACGCTTTCCACCAGGCTGGACTGGAGCGCCTCGGGGGCGTAGCCGGAGATGGCCCGGCGGTCCGGTTCGAGGTTGAAGACCAGGGCGCCGATGACCGTGCGCCAGCGACGACGGTCGAGGACCGATCTCTCCGGCAGCTCCTTTTCGAAGAGGGCGTCGAGCTTTTCGGCGGTCGAGGCGGGGGTGTCGGTTTCCAGGACGCCGGCCAGGTCCTCGTAGAGGCTCTGCAGGAGTCCGAAGTCGCGGTGCTGCCGGTCCACCCGGCCGGAGACGATCCGGTACCCGGCGGGTTCGGCGCGCTGGGCGGCCTCGACCAAAAGGCGGCTCTTGCCGATTCCGGCGTCGCCCAGGACGTAGAGCGCCCCGTAGCCTTTCTCCAAAAGGCGGTCTATCCTCAACAGTTCCTCGCGGCGACCGACCAGTTCGTAACGGAGCCGGACCGGCTTGATTCCGCCGGACCGCCCCAGGGCCAGCCAGGCGGTGATTTCGCCGGCCTTCCCCTTGACCTTCTTGCGCCAGGCCAGCTCGAGGTTGACGTCCGCGCCGCAAAGTCGGCACGTCTCCTCGGAGACCAGGACCTGCCCCGGACCCGCGGCGTCGAGGAGCCGGGCCGCGAGGTTCACCGGGTCGCCGATGGCGGTGTATTCCCAGGCCGAGGCGCCGCCCACGGGGCCGACATAAACGTACCCGCCGGCCACCGCCGCGCCCGTCAAGCCCAGGTCCCGGACCAGTTCCAGGGCCAGGTTCACCCCGCGGCGGGGGTCGTCGTCGTGGGCCCTGGGGGTCCCCAGGAGTGCGAGCACCGCCTGTCGCTCGTCGAAGGGGACGATTTTGGCCAGCAGCGCCTCGTAGCGTTCGCACGTGCGGTGGGCCTTTATCACCACCTCGTCGAGGGCGTCCGGCGTCGGAGCCGGCGGGAGCAGGGCGAAAACCGCCGTGGTTGGGCGCAGCCCGGCTCGGTGCGGCGGCGGCCGTGGAGGAAGGCGTACTCCCCGGGACCGACGAGCCTTTCCGCCCGCGAAACCTTGACCACCGCGTCACCGGTGAGGACGAGGTGACACCGGTCGGGACCGACGCGCCACAGCTCGAGCTCCATCCCGCTGGCGGCGACGAGATCGGCCTCCAGCCTGTACCGCCGTTTGCCGAACATTTGTTCGCCGAGCCCCGCCACGCGCCGGAGCATCCTGCGGCAGGCCCTCTCCCCGGCGTCGGCGTTCTGGAAATACGCCCAGTAGGCGTCGCCGCCGAACTGGAGGGTATGGCCGCCGCCGGAGGCCACCTCCTCGGTCAGGGCGCCGAAAAAGGCGTTCAAAAGGCCCGTGAGGTGCTCGTTGCCCTCGGGGCCCAGTTTGGTGAGCTCTTCGGTGAGGGGGGTGAAGCCCGTGACGTCCACGAGGCACAGAAGCCCGCCCTCGGCCCGCCAGAGCCTATCGGCGCCCCCGGTCATGGGCTCCTGCCTTCGCCCCCGACTTCGCGGCGGACGAGGTCGGAGGCCCGGAAGAGGGACTCGAAGGTCCCGGCGTCGGTCCACCAGCCGTCCACGAATCCGTGCTCGAGCAGGCCGCGTTTCAGGTAGGCGTTGTTGACGTCGGAGATTTCCAGCTCGTTCCGGCCGCTGGGGGAGAGGCCGCGGATGATGTCCCACACGAGGTCGTCGTAGAAGTAGACGCCTATGACCGCGTAGGGGCTGGCCGGCTTTTTCGGCTTCTCCTCGATGCGCAGAATTTTTCCCTTCCCGTCGAAAACCGGCACACCGAAACGCATGGGATCGGGCACCTCTTTCAACAGAATCCTCGCCCCGCCGGGCTGCGCCTCGTAGGCGCGCGTCTCGTCCCCGATGCCGTGCTGGAGGAGGTTGTCCCCCAGAATCACGCACATCCTGTCCCCGCCGATGAAGTGTTCGCAGAGCCCCAGCGCCTCGGCGATGCCGCCGTGGCCCTTCTGGTAGGTGTAGTTGAGGTGCTCGAGGCCGAGCTCGTGGCCGTTGCCCAGAAGCTCCAGGAACCCGCCGGCGCTCTGGCCGCCGGTCACGAGCATTATCTCGGTTATCCCGGCGGCGATGAGCGTTTCCAGGGGGTAGTAGATCATCGGCCGGTCGTAGACCGGGAGGAGGTGCTTGTTCGTGACCCGGGTCAGGGGGTCGAGGCGGGTTCCGAGACCGCCGGCCAGGACGATGCCCTTCACGCTAACCCTTTCGCCGGGGGCGTTACTTCTTTTACGGCTGCGCCGTCGCGGATACGCCGGGACCGCTATTTCTTTTCGTCTGGGGCGTTACTTCGGTTCGCCGGGGGCGTAGCTCGGTTCGCTCGGTTCGCTCGTTTCGCCGGGGCGTTACTTCGTTTCTCAGCCGTCCACGCGGTTCCAGTCAAAGGGGATGTCGTTGTCGTGGGGGTCGAGGCGCAGCTCGTCGGGGTGGATGTAGTCGTAGGTTCCGGTGGGGATGTTGAGCACCAGGGCCGGCGCGGGACCCAGGGCGGCGAAGCCGTGCTGCACACCGGCGGGGATGAGGACGAGCCGGGGGGATAGGTTGCCGATGATGAACTGGTTCACCGAGCCGTGGGTGGGCGATCCGGGGCGGCCGTCGTAGAGGACCAGCCGGGCGGTGCCGGATATGCACGAGAAGCGGTCGGTCTGAGCGCGGTGCGCGTGCCAGGCCTTGATCACGCCGGGGTAGACGCAGGTGACGTACGCCTGGCCGAAGGGGGCGTCGTCGCCGAAGAAGCCGAAGTCATCGGCGCGCAGAACCTCCATCAGGTAGCCCCGGGCGTCGGGGTTGATGCGCAGCTCCTTGACCAGCACCCCCTCGATCAGCTCGAAGTCCACCCGGTGCTCACCCTTTTTCGCCTTGTCGGGACGGGGGGCGGGCTCCGGTTTTGTCGGGGCGTTACTCGGTTCGCCGGGGGCGTAGCTCGCTACGCTCGGTTCGCTTAGTTTCGCCGACGGTCCCCCGAGCGTCTGGAGGATTTTCTCCATCTTCTCGGCGGTGGAATAGCGGACTTTCGGCTCGGTTGAGTAGAGCAACCGGCGGATGGTCGTGACCTTCAGGCCGCTCTTTAGCGCGATTTCCTCGAACACGCTCTTCCAAAAGCGGGGGTTCTGGTCCCGGTTTTTCGCTATCACACGGCACCGATCGCGGATTTCGTGGGCCATCCGCTTGACCTCCTGCACCGTAATATTCTTCATCCAACCCCCATCTGTGCGGGCTTAAGGCGCTCATCGAACGCCGTAACTATAAACCAGCCGCCCCATTTGGTCAACCAGGCCCTTGCCCCGCGGTCCGGAGTGAGCTAGAATATCAGGTGGATTCGCCGGGGGCGTAGCTAGCTTCGCTCGGTTCGCTCTGTTTGGAGGAGTATGCCCGCACTCGTGGACGCAAACATCTGCGATGGTTGCCTGGGCCGCAGCGGGTGCCGCGGAACCGCGGTTTGCGAGGCGGTATGCCCCGGGGATCTGATGGCCGTGGACCCGCAGACGCTCAAGGCCTACTGCCGGAATTCCTCCGATTGCTGGGACTGCTGCGCCTGCGTCAAGGCGTGCCCCACGGGGGCCGACAAAGATTCCGTAAATTAAGTAACATAAAATTAGATTTATTAGGTTTCCTTTGATAAGGAGTTAGTCTCATGGATTGGCTTGGCGCAGTGATTATATTTTGTGTAGTGCCGGGGTTCGTGGCCGGCATTATCGGCGAGGGGAAGGGGAAACGAGGCGCCGGCATCGCGCTGGGCCTTTTCCTCAGTTGGCTCGGGGTCATTATTATAGCCTGTTTGCCCCTCTCCGACGATGCGATGCGCGCGCGGGAGTATGAGAAAATGACATTAGCCGAACGCCGACGCTTTAACCAACAACAACGTGATGCGGAGAACGCTCCGGAGCTTGAGAGAGAAAGGCGCGAGCAGGAGATGGCGGTGAAGCGCGAGCAGGAGAGTATCGATCGGGAGAAGTATGTAGCGTTGGAGGAAGCCTACCTAGAGGCGGCGGTGCGAGAGCAGGAGAATGGGGAGAGGATAGCGGCGTCGAAGCTCGAGCAAGAGCATAAGGAGATGATGGAGGCGAAGCGTGATCAGGAGTATAAGGAGATGTTGGCGGCGGTGAGCGGAGGCAGGGAGGTCATAAAGGTAAGGTGCTCCAAATGCGGCGCCCTGGTGAATGAAGGGGTCAAGTTCTGCTCGTATTGCGGCACGCCGATGGCGGCGGTGAGCGTAGGCAGGGAGGTCGTAAAGGTAAGGTGCTCCAAATGCGGCGCCCTGATGAATGAAGGGGTCAAGTTCTGCGCGTATTGCGGCAAGCCGATGTAGACCTGATAATTAATGTTACAGCCCGCCGGGGTTATTGAACCGACATGACAAGGGCGGTCCGGAGAAAACGGTGAATTTCTAGGGGGATGATTCACAGCTTTTTTATTGACAAAAGTACCTTAAATTAAGTAGCATAAAATCGGATTTAATAAGTTTTATTTTAAGGTG
>JAPLSK010000118.1 GCA_026398675.1 bacterium
GCGAGCCTCTCCCCAGAGGGGAGAGGGGGAAACGAAGGGGCGGGTCACGCGACCCGCCCCACTACATATCAAAAAAAACAAACCGGGCGACCCCTCACCGCACACCGGCGACCGCCCAACTCACTTCCCGGTCAGGAAGTAGGCGGCGACCTGGTAGAGGCCGAAGTTGGTGAGCTGGCCGACCAGGGTGAAGGTTATGTCCCCGGCCCGCCACTGGAGCACCGAGTAGTTGGCGCTCTTGGAGAGGTGGGCCTTCGTCTCGCCCAGGGCTATCTCCTGCCCCGTCAGGCTCCCCTCCTGCGGCTCCTCGAAGACCGAAAGCCCCTCGAGACCGTCGGTGTACGAGAGATGCGCGGCGTACTGGCCGTTGGCCCGGTAGCCCAACCGGGTCTCGACCAGGATGAAGCCGCCGGGCAGTTTATCGGGAACGACGGGCACGAACCCCATATCTTCCGGGAGCTGATTCCGGGCGGATTTGCTGACCGACTCGGCCTCCTCGACCACCGTGCCGGAAAACTGGCCCTCGGAGAAGTAATCGGGGGAGAAATCCACGTTGAACTCGATCCAGGAGAAACCGGTGTTGGCGGCCGAATCGTTGCACTCCTCCCGGGTCTGCAACACGAGGTAGTTCTTGGAGTCCACCCAGAGGATGCGGTGGGGCGTGGCGTTGTGGCGCGAGGTTATTTCGATCCTGTAGGCGTCGCGCCCCGCCACCGTGTTGTTGGATTCGAGCTCGAGGATGTAGTTGCCGGCGATGAGGTCCCTGCGCTCGGTGTTGCTCAGGCGGTCGTCCAGCATCTGCGGGGAGTCGGAGTGGATGGTGACCTCGAGGCGCGGGTCGTAGGAGTAGAGGTCCTCGCCGTCGTCAATCACGACCCGCTCGCGCATGGTGGGCGGGGAGAGGTAATCGGTGCGCGTCGCCCCGCCGGCCTCGAAGCTCACGCGCACCTCCATCGCCTCGGCCTGGGCGCCGTTGTAGAGGATTATCGTCTTCTCGCCGACGTAATTCTCGGCGATCGGCTCGGCCGCGAGCGCCTGGGTGAGCACGTCCAGCGCCGTTTCGGCCAGGGTCGCGGAGCCGAGAAAAAGAAGGAGTATCGTGAGCGTGCGTGACATGATTCGCTAACTATTACGCCGGGAGGGGTGGCTTAGTTCTGGATTTTCAAGAAAAAAAGCGCTGAATGCAAGCCGCTAAAAACGCCGGGCGCAACCCGGCGTCGGTCTTGGCAGGCGGTCGTCCTACTCCCCCGTACGCTCCCCGGCCGGATGCTCGGCATCCGCATCCGCGGCGCCCTCCGCGGGCAGGCTCGGCAGATCGGCGGCGGTGTCCGGGATGGGGGAGCCGGCGCTAACGAGGGAGAAACGGACGCCGGTCGAGATTTCGATGGGAACTTCGGCGGCGCGGGTGAGCGCCTCGTCGGCGAGGACGTGGCGGGAGAGCTCCTCGGTGGAGCTCTGGGACACCTCGGTCGCGGCCAGATGCTCGCTCAAATATTCCTCGGGGCCGGTATCTTTATGCACCGCCTTCGCCACCGCTTCGGCCACGTCGCCCGGCTCAGTCCCGAGCTCGGCGGCGGTCGCCGGCGACGAATCGGTCACGCGGTCGCCGGCCAGCGGCAGATCGAGGGCCATCGGCGACGCTGTCTCCGCCATGTTATTCAGGCCGAGGAGCCCCACTCCGACCGCGAGGATGACCACGGATGCGGCCACCAAAACGAGACGCATGTTGGGCCGGGCCGACCGGGCCTCGCTCCGCGACCGGAAACGCTCCGTCACAAGGTCCGCGAGGCGCGAGTGGGACAGGACGGCTTGGTGGAAATCGTCGGAGAGCTGGTAGCTGACCGAGCCGACGGCCTCCTTCAACGCGCGCAGCTCGGCGAGCTCGCGCCGGCAGGCCGGGCAACCATTCAGGTGCGCACAGAACGCGGCCAGTTCGCGCCCTCGCAGCTCGTCGTCCATGTAGGCTGAAAACAGGCCTTTAGCACGCCAGCATCTCATAGTTGCTCGATGTCCGGTTTTGTCGGTGAAGGCGAATACCCGCACACGTTCGAAGTTTTCGCAAGTTCCAGGCTCAAAGTCGTTCGATCTTCGGTGTTACCGGTGAGGGTTACGTTCTGGTGGTCGGTCACGTTTCTTCAGGGCAGGTTCCAGGCTCAAAGTCGTTCGATCTTCGGTGTCGTCGGTGAAGGCTACGCTCTGTGGCCGTTTTACGTTCCCGCAGACCCCTGGAGGTTCCAGATCAAAAAGAATTCGTTATTCCTTAAAAGCGGCCGATACGTTCACGCTGCAATGATTGGTAATCAGTATGAAGACTGCATTTTTTTCTTTTAACGCGGCCCGTCCTTTCACTCCCCCCGCCGTTGCCTCCGTCAGGTTGTCATCCTCAAACGGAATCTCATTTGCCCCCCCCTGCTCCCCCCTCAGGCGGGGGTGTAGCCCAGGAGCTGGGGCGCCACGTCGGACAGGCGCTCGCGGAGGAGCTTGCGTCCGCGGTGGATGCGTGAGCGGACCGTCCCGATCGAGCACTCCATCACCTCGGAAATTTCCTCGTAGGTGAGCCCCTCCAGGTCGCACAGGGCGACGGCCATGGAGTACTTCTTGGGCAGACGGCTGACGGCGTCCCGCACTATGACCGCCACCTCGTTGGATCCGATGACCCGCTCGGGGTCCGGGTCGGGGCTTTCGAGCTGGAAGGGGACCGAGGAGCCGCCGCCCAGGGAGATGGGCTCGTCGATGCTGTTCGTTTTCATCCGGTTTTCGCGGCGCCAGGAATCTATGTAGAGGTTCTTGAGCACCGTGTAGAGCCAGTTCCGGAGCGAGCGGTCGGGATCGAAATGCTGGAGCGAGCGGTAGAGCTTCAGGAACGCCTCCTGCGCCAGCTCGTCGGCCCGATAACGGTCCCCGGTGAGGACCATGGCGATGTTGTACACCTCTTGGGCGTGCTCCCCGACGAAGGCCTCGTAGGCCTCCCGTTCGCTGGAGCTTACCGTCAGTGCATGCTCCACGTCATCCCCCTCCGTGGCGGACTCATCTCCCCGCCTCGACACACCCCGGCCGGGATCCTCGTTCATCTCAGGATACGTCATGAGGGTCGGTGGGGTTCCTTTTACTCCAGTTGTTCCCGCCCAAAGGGGAGTGGTAGGAGATCGGCCAGGCGGGCCGACGCCACCGACCCGTCGTCGGCCAAAGTATAGACCATCAGGTCGCCGCCTCCCAGCTCGAAGAGAAACTGACGGCAGGCGCCGCAGGGCCAGACGCCCCGGGGCGGCGAGCCCGTCCGCCCGGCGACCATGGCACAGGCCGTGATGGGCAGTGCCCCCGCGGAGACGGCGCTCCCCGCGGCGTTGCGCTCGGCGCAGAGAGATTCGCCGTAGGCCGCGTTCTCCACGTTCGCCCCGGTGAACACTCGACCGTCGGCACAGAGCACCGCGGCCCCCACCGCGAACCCGGAATACGGCGCGCGGGCCAGGACACGGGCCTCCGCGGCCCTCTCGAGCAGCTCCTCGGGGCTCATGCCGGCACCTCCGAATAAATTTTATAGCAGACGAGCACGCCGTCGCGCCGGAGGACGAGCATCCGACCCTCGTCGTCACAGACGGGGGGGGCGTCGCACATGCCGCCCAGCTTGATCTCCCAGAGCTTGGAACCATCGTCTAGGTCGTAACCGCGCAGAGTCCCGAACCAGGTGGGGCAGACGACCGTCCCGCCGACGACCGCCGCGCCGCCGCCGGGGTAGTCACCCAGGCCGGCCTGCCAGAGCTCGGTCAAATCGCCGACCGACAGAGCCGCAATCTTCGCCCCGTCGTGAGCCAGGACTACGACCCCCCCGGTCACGACGGGCAGACCGACCGGCGGCTGTCCCAGGGTGGTCTGGGCCAGAAGGGCGCCGTCGGCGGGGTTCAGCGCGGCGAGCTGTCCCGAGCGGGCGGCGATGTAGAGCAAGCCTCCGGCAAGGGTGATCCCCCCATAGGCCCTCCCCTCCACCCTGACCGACCAGACCGCCTCGCCTGTTCGCCGGTCCAGGGCGCTGACCACGCCGTCCTGGGCAGCGAGGTAGACGCAACGCTCGTCCACCGTCGGGTGGGCGAGGATGGGGGACGGCGCGGCGTAAACCCAGACCACGCCGCCGGTGAGGTTGTCCAGGGCGAAGAGGGCCCCGCTCTCGTCGGGCACGTAAAGGAAGTTGCCGTAGGGCGTCGGGCCGACGTCGCACGGTCCGGCCAGCTCGACGCGCCACCGGACCTCCCCCGTGACGCGGTCCAGGGAGACCACCGCCCCCCGGCCCAGGGAGAGGTAAACCGAGCCGTCGGTGAGCGCGGGGGCCCCGCGGACCGGCTCGCCCAGGTCCACGCGCCAGCGCTCCTCCCCCGTGGCTGGATCGGCGGCGACCACGTGCCCCGCCTCGTCGGCGGCGACGGCGATTCCGGGCGCGGCGACGGGCCAGGCGAAGGTCGTCCCGCCGGTCTCCAATTGCCAGCACTCGACGGGCGGCGTCGAAGCGTCTCCGGGGAAGACGCCCGAGTGGGTCCAGTCGCGTCCGGCGCAGCGCCACGCCTCCATCCGGGCGGGATCGGGCTCGGGGCGCGCGAGCGCGTCGGGAACGGCCCCCTCATCGACCACCCCGTCTCCGCAGGCGAGGAGGA
>JAPLSK010000119.1 GCA_026398675.1 bacterium
CGTCTTTCCTACGCCAGAGCCGTTCGCACCAGTTCACGCATTTTTTCCAAGCCGGTTTTGGCAACGCTCAGAGCGTCTTGCTTCCAGTAGTCGCGATTGAACAATTCCAGCGACAAGTATCCTTGAAAGCCGATGGCCCGCAATGTGCGGAAAATCTCCGCCAGCGGGTCGTCCCCCAGCCTGGAGATGAAGAGGACGTCGTGCCCCAGCCGGGCCAGCGCCAGGGCCTGGTTGAAACCCTTGCCGCCGGGGTAGAGCCCGAGCGCGTCGGGCCGCACCGTCTCCCCGGGGCGCGGGAAGCGCGGCGTGACCACCGCCACGTCCAGAATCGAGGAACCGACGACGGCGACACGGCTCAACGCTTCCTCGCCAGCAACAGCCCGTCGGCGATGGGCACCAGGGACATCGTCACGCGGACGTCGTCCCGGATTTTACGGTTGAGGTCGCGGATGACGGCCGTCCCCGGGTCGGCGTCGGCGGTGTCGGCCACCCGCCCGTGCCGCAGGGCGTTGTCCAGGGCGACGAGGCCGCCGGGACGCAGGAGTTTTAGGGTTTTCTCGTAGTAGGCGTCGTAGCTCGCCTTGTCCGCGTCAATGAAGGCGAAATCGAACCGCCCGGCGCAACCTTCGGCCAAAAGCGCATCCAGGCTTTGCAGGGCCGGTCCCAGGCGGAGCTCGATCTTGTGCGAAACCCCGGCCTCCTCCCAGCACCGCCGGGCGACGTCGGTCCACTCGCGGCTGGAGTCGCAGGCGACCAGCCTGCCGTCGGGCGGCAGCGCCAGGGCCACCGCGGTGGAGCTGTAGCCGGTGAAGGTGCCGATTTCCAGGCACATTTTCGCCCCGACGAGCTCCACCAGCAGCGCCATGAGCTGCCCCTGTTCCGGGGCGATCTGCATTTTGGCGTTGGGCAGCTTCGAGGTTTCCTCGCGGAGCCGCCGCAGGACCTCGGGCTCCCGCAGGGTGTTTTCCAGGTAGGCGTAGATTTCGTCGGTGACCGCCAGCGTCCGGTTGGCCATCAGTACCCGCTTTCTTCGAGTAGAAGCCTGACCTTCGCGATGCCCGCGTCCCTCACGGCGGGGTCCATTGAGCGCAGCTCGGGAACGCCGACGCCGAGGATTCTGGCGAGCATGATGGCCGCGTAGTCCTTGACCCGGTGGGCGTACATCGAGCCGAGGGTCGCCTCCTCGGAACCCTCGATGAAGCACTCCTTTTCGTCGTCCAGGAAGGCGGCCAGGCCGCCGACCGCCGAATCGCCGCCGGCCGTGACCCGCTCCGCCAGGGAGCCGGAGAGGAAGATCCCGTCCTCGCCGTAGAGGTAGAGGCCCCACTCGTTGTAGGTGACGTCGTTCGCCAGGCGGTAGAGGAGATAGTCGAGGCCGGCCAGGACACGGATGACGTACTCCATCGTCCCGAGCGGCGAATCCCAGCGCAGGAGATGGGGGCCGGTCTCGGTGAAATCGAATATCTCTCCCGCATCCACGACGGCGGTGCTGGTCCCGGCGGGCTCCATGTCCCGGACTGTCCCGTCCGCGCCCTGGACCGAGAGGCCGCCCACGGTCTGCGTCCCGTCCGAGGGGGCGGTCAGGGTCAGAAGGCAGCCGCCCCAGAAGGAATCGGCGGTAACCGTCCGGTCGGTGGGGTTCGTCGCGGTGAAGCCCAGCCACAGCGAGCCGTCGGGCTCGATCACCGGCGTCGAGTGCCAGTTCCAGGGGGAGATGGAGAGGTTCCCGCCGCCGGCGGGTTCGGTATTCGCGGGAACCTCCCCGGCGGCGCAGCCGATTACGGTCGCCGCAACCAGTAAAATGTACCAAAGCCGCATCTTCATTCTCCTCAATCCGTTATCCGGATGGCGTTGGAGATTATCCACGTTTTTTTCAGCCACTTCCGCCGCCGGTAGACCTCGACCCGGAAGACCCCCACCCCCTCCGCCCGGTGGACCAGGCTGCGCCCCGTCCGGGTGACGATGGGGACCCCGTCTTTTACCAGGTTGATTATCCCCCGCTCGGGCAATTGAACGGTCAACGTCCAGGGGCCCTTATCCGGCGAAACTGTGGAACCCATCGGCGCGGTCTCGGTCCCATTCCCGGCGAAAAAGGAAAAGCCACGGGCGGGCCACCAGAACTCCTGGGCGACGAAGCCGCGCCCGGCCTGCATTGCGGAAAGAAGCTCCCGCTCGGTCTCGTCGGCGGAGAGCCCCTCCAGCGGCCGCGTGAAGAGGTGAAACCGGATGAGCCGCAGAGCCGTGGGGTAGGGGAGGATGTCGTAGGTCCGCACCAGGCGGTAGGGGCGGCCGTGGTTGTCGCAGCAGCCGATGACCGGCATCGGACCGCAGGCCAAAAGACGGTCCCAACGCTCCAGGGTCTCCCGCTTCGGGCCGCGCAAAACCCACGCCGGCCGGTTGTAGGCCACGTAGGCGCTCACGATGCCGCGCAGCGAGTCCTGCCAGTCGGTCATCAGGTCCCAGACGTCCAGGGCGTCGTAGCCGGTGACCGACCAGTCCTCCCACTTGTAGCAGCCGATGCCGAACCGGACGTTCCCCCGATGGTCGGGGTGGGGAATGACGCCGAATCCGCCACGGGCGCGGACAAAGTCTATTATTTTCTGGCTGGGGAGTCCGGGGGCGGGGAGCCGGTCCACGCCGAAGGCCAGGTAGTGCGACCGGGGCGGGGTTATCTCCGCCCCCACCCCGAGGAAGATGCGGTGGGCGGATGAGCCTTTCCTCTCCACCGGCCTCACCGAGAGCCAGGGGCCCTCGGGCGAAGCCGAAGCGTACCAGCCGCCCCAGCCGTCATCCCCGGCCCCCAGGGTATCGTGGTCGGTGAGGAAGACGAAGTCCAGCCCGGCGCGGATGCCCTCCCCGAGGATGCGCCCCACGGGCCAGTGGCCGTCGGAGTAGGTCGAGTGGAGGTGGACGACGCCCGTGTACTCGCGGTACCCGTCGGGGAAGGCGGGGCCTGTTCGGGGACGGCTCATCGGGGGGCGGTCCTCATTGGGCGAAGCCGAAGTAGCTCAGGGCCGTCATCACGAGCGCCCAGAGCAGCCAGAGGATGAATACGACCCTGAAGGAGCGTTTCACGGAAAGCCCGGTCACCTCGCGCACGCCGACGGTGAGCAGATAGACGCTCCAGGCGGAGAAAACGTCTATCTGGGAGGCGAAGCCCCTCAAGACCTTCATATACCACTCCGAGGGCATCCGGGGGAACAGAAGCCCCAGGTTGGTCCCCACGTAAACGTCGCCCTTCACCAGCACCAGGACCAGCATCACCACCACCCCCGCGGCCATGGCCACCGATGCCAGGGAGACGATGGAGACGGCGTTGCGGAAGCCCAGCTTCTGCCCGGTGAGCCCCACGCCGACGTTCAGCCCCGCCGAGGCCAGGAGGAGGTAGATGAAAAGCGACACGGGCACCCCGAGGTAGGGGAAGACCTCGCCCATGAAGCCGGTGCCGGCATGGTCCCGGAACTCCTCCAGTCGGGCGACCTGCTCGGCGGGCATCGCATCCCGGTTCTCGCGCAGAATTTCGTTTATCGCCTCGCGCTGGGCCGTCACGGAGTAGGGCATCAGGAGGGGGAGGGTGGCCAGGGAGACGGCGAGGGTGAGGAGGAAAAAGACGAGCCAGCGCGGCCTGGCTTTCAGACCGCGGAAGGCCTCGCCGGGCGACACCACGGCGTCGAGGTACTGGCCGATGGGGCTCTTGTAAACCTGTTCTTCGTTAGTGGAGGCAAGGGGTTTAAACCCCTTGTCTCGTTCTTCGTCGGGCATGGCTGCTCCTCTAGAACCAGAGGTTGGGCAGGGGGACGCGGGCCCAGACGGGCATCAGTTTCGTCAGGTAAACGACCGCCAGGAGGGCGACGGCGTAAACTCCGGCCGCCAGGTCGTCGAGCATGATCCCCCACCCGCCGGACAGCCGCTCGATCCGGCGGCAGGGTGGAAGCTTGGCGATGTCGAAGAAGCGGAAGAGAAGGAAGGCGAGGGCCATGTAGCCCCACTCCCGGGGAAAGAAGGCGAGAATCAACAGCATCACCGCGCCCTCGTCCGCGGTGGCCTGGCTGGGGTCCGGGTCGCGGTAGCGGACGGCCATCCAACTCGTCGCCGGAACGCCGAAGAGGAAGATGAGTGCGCCCAGCGCGCCCGCGAGCCAGGGCCAGGGGGGCAGTATAACGTAGAGCGCACAGGCCGCGAGACTCGCCACCGTGCCCGAGGCGACGGGGAAGAACCCCGTGCCGCCGAAGCTGCCGACGACCAGGTAGGGCGCCTCCCACAACCGCAGCGGCGGTTTTTCGGGAATTCGGGTCCGCTTCACGAACGCCATCCGCCCTCCTTCCCCTCGATTCCGCTCCGCAGAAGCTTTCGGGCGTTGCAGAGGTAGAGCGCGCCGGAGAGAACCGTCTGCGCCACGGAGAGCCCCAGAATCACCAGGTAAGCTATCCGGAACCCGAGGTCGAGGCTCTCTTTCCACTCCCACCCGAGGACGGGGAAGCCGGCGCGGGCCGTCAAGTAGGCCAGCACCGCCAGCACCGCGACCATCTGCATCAGGGTCTTGGCCTTGCCCAGACGGGACGGCGGGATATCCACTCCGCGATGGGCGGCGTAGGCCCGCAGCGTCGTGACGATCAACTCCCGCCAGATAACGATGAGCGCCAGCCACCAGGGCACCGCTTCCACGGCGGCGAAGGAGACGAGGGCGGTGACGACGAAGAGCTTGTCCGCCAGGGGATCGGCGAACTCCCCGAAGGCGGACCGGGTCTCGGTTTTTCTCGCGATGCGGCCGTCGGCGAGGTCGGTGAGGGCGGCCAGGGCGAGGAGGAGCAGCGCCGCCAGATAGGCGTAGAAATGCCCAAAGGCCACCGCCACCACGAAGAGCGGCGCCAGAGCGATTCTAAAGAGGGTCAGCCTGTTCGGCAGCGTCATTCTTCAGTCACCGGCTCGGCGTAGAGGTCGTAGGGCTGGGCCGCGGTGTAGGCGACACGCCTGAAATCACCGGGCAGCCAGCCGTGCCCCTCCGGCAGGGCCACCTCGACCACTCCGTCCACGTCGGGGCAGAAGCGGCGGCCACGGGCTATGGCCCCACTCGCGGCGACGGCGTCCACCAGTACGTCGTCTTGCGTGCCCACCAGACGGGCGTGCCCGGCGAAGGAGATGGCTTCCTGGATGTCGTGGAGCGCCTCGGCGCGTAGCTCCTTCATCTCCTGCGAAACGGGGTCGCCGAGCTCGTCGGCGGCGCGCGTCCCCGGCCGGGCGGAGAAAGTAAATACCCCGAGGTGGTCGAACCCCGTCTCCTCCACGAAGCGGACCAGCCTATCGAAGGCGGCCTGGTCCTCGGTGGGGAAGCCGACCAGGGCGGTTCCGCGCAGGACCAGTCCCGGCACGGTCTTCCGCGTCAGCGCGATGACGGCGGAAAGCGCTTCCGCGTCGCCGGGACGGCCCATGGACTTGAGCACGGCTCCGTCGGCGTGCTGGAAGGGGAAATCGAGGTAGGGCACGAGCTGGGGGTAATTCGTAAAACACTCCAGCAGCTCCGCGTCCACCCGGGCGGGGTTCGGGTAGAGCAATCGAAGCCAGACGTCATCCTCGGGCAATTGAAGGCTCATCGCGGCCAGCAGCCGCACGAGGGACGGCTCGCCGTAGAGGTCGCGCCCGTACGCCGTGGTTTCCTGGGCGACGAGAATCAGCTCCCGCACCCCCTCCTCGACCAGGGACACCGCCTCGGCGACCAGCGTTTCCACGGGGCGGCTCCGCTGGGGCCCGCGCAGGGCGGGAATGGCGCAGAAGGTGCAACCCAGATCGCAGCCCTCGGCCAGCTTGAGGTAGGCGATGTGCGGCAGGGTGAGCGCCACCCTCTCGGGAAGGGGGTCGGGGTTTCCGTCGTAGACCCCTCCGGGCGGGGGGAAATCCAGGAGCGGTTCGGCCTTCCTGCGCCGCTCCAACCGGCCCACCAGCTCGCCGATACGGGCCAGCGCCCCGGTCCCGGCCACGAGGTCCACCTGGGGAAAACGCTCGGCTATCCCGCCCTTCAACGCCTCGGACGCGCAGCCCACCACGGCCAGCCGCGAGCCGGGGTGCGCCTCCTTGAACTCGACCAGCCGCTCTATTTCGGAGAAAGTCTCCTCCAGCGCCTCGGCCAGGAAGCCGCAGGTGTTGATGAGGTAGAGCTCGGCCTCCTCGTCGTTGGTCGGCAAGTACCCGCGCCGCTCGAGCTGGGCCAGCATGACCTCGGTGTCCACCAGCGCCTTGGCGCAGCCAAGAGAAACGATGTGGACTCTCTTCGGGGCTTCATCCACGGGCACTCCCGGTTTGAATCAAAAGGAGGAAGGAGCGTCGCTCCCGGGGGACGCCGGCGGGGACTTTAAAAGGCTCTCCCTCCACCGGCTCGACGACGAGGTCCCGGTCGGTGAAGTAAACCGAGGCGACTTCTTCGGGCGCGCAGAACTTCACGGTTTTCCCGTTGAATGCCGCCAATCCGCCGTCGTCCAGGAGCACCAGCCAGCTATGCGCGTTTGCGTTGTAGGAAAGGTCGCAGAAGGCGGCGGTCCGGCCGCTCTTTTCGCCCAACAGCAGCTCGACGCGCTTCCTCTTCCCGGCGGACAAACGGTCGAGGGAAAAAATGTCCAAAAGCCGCTTCCGCTCCTCCTCATCCAGGGAGGGCATCCCCTTTTCCGGGTCCACCTCACGGGCCAGGCGCTCGAGGACGCGGAAATCGTCGAGCACGAGACTGGGGGCCCCGAACCAGCGCGGCTTCTCATCCAGCGCCGCGGCCTCCAGGTTCCACTTTTCGCCGAAACCGGAAAGGCGTGACAGGTCGTGCTGACACTCGATTATCTCGCCCAGGGGAAACTCCGCGGGGACGTCGTCGGGGCGGAACTCGTGGGGGCCGTTGAGCTCCAGGTAGCGCGCCCAGGCGTAGACCGTATTCACCGTTGAGCCCCGCATGACGGGCCAGAAGGCGGGCGCGGATTCGAGGTCGCCCTTTTCGGCCGCCTCGGCCAGCAGGCTGAAGGCGAGGCGCAACGCGCGCGTCCGGGCCACCAACTCCCCCCAGACCACGGCGGTGTTCGTCTCGGCCAACATCGCGCCGATTCTCTCCGCGAAGAACACGCGCAGTGGATGAGCGACAGATAGCTCTCCCCCAGGAAGACGAGGGGGAGTTCGCACTTCGTACAGACCGTCCAGGGGAGGTCGCGCAGGGCGGACTGCTCCGTTTTGCAGCGCGGGCAGGCGAAGCGGCGCGGCGGAACGAGCAGTCCCTTGGCGAGACTGACGAGCCCGATGACGAGGGCGACCAGGCCCCCGGCCCCGAGGGGAATGCCGAAAAAGATGCCCAGCGGCCCGCCCTGAAGGATCAAAAGCAGTCCGGCCCCGATAAGGAGCAGGCTGAGGCCCGCCGTTCGCAGGTTCCTCCTGAGTCGCTCACGTCTGATTTTACCCGCGTCCATTTAATCCACTTTCACCACTTCGACCCCGGGCGGCGGGGTGAAGTCGAACGTCGAACGGTCCACCGCCGCGTTCAGTTGGATGTTCGACAGCCGGTAGGAAATCGTGTTCCCGATGTCGTCGGTCAGCTCCACCTCGGCCGGGAGCCAGGTTTCGGGGTCCACCCACAACCGCCCCCGAGGGTAGGGGTAGTCGGGAGAAAGGGCGGTCATCTTGAGCACCACCGTGTTGCGCCCGTCCACATCTTCCTCGCCCGCCAGCTCGTAGGAGTAGTCCCGCTCGAAGTAGCCGATCAGATCCCCCAGCATCTCCCGCTCGGCGTAGTCCTCCACCGAGGAGACGATGACCTGGTTATTCCGGGGCGTGTAGAGCCAAACCGTTTTACCGTTGCAGACCAGGGACTGCTCGAAGGGGCTTACGTAATCTATGCGGAACTCGTCGGGAAGGAGGCTCGTCATGGTACCGCGCATGACGTGCCGCTGGCCGAGCATGCCGGAGGCGGTGACCCGGCGGACGTCGCAGGTGAAGGTGCGGGCGCTGGCGTAGGAAGCCTTGACCCGCGCGACGACCTCGCTCGTGGTCAAGTCCCCGGCGAGGACCGCGGTGAACACCAGCAGGGATGCTACTACTCTGCGCATGACCCTCCCGGGTCGGTGATTTTCTTGGGGCTACGCGGGTTCCCGGCGGGCGGCAAGGGGTTTAAACGAGCGAACCGAGCGAAGCGAGCTACGCCTCCGGCAAACCGAACGAAGTGAGCTACGCCTCTGGCGAAACCCCCTGTCTCCTTTCATCGCGGGCGGTTCCTGTCCAGTAACCCACCACCGCGTCCACCTCGCCCTCGTCCACGAAGGCGCCCTGGAGCCGCAGCGGCTCCGTCGCCCCCACGGGGAGGAAGAGGAGGTCACCGCCGCCGGCGAGCTCCTCGGCGCCCCCCTGGTCCAGAATCACCCTGGAATCGGTCTTCGAGCGGACCTGGAAGGCGATACGGCTGGGGAAGTTGGCCTTTAAAACGCCGGTCACCACGTCCACGCTGGGACGTTGGGTGGCGACGACGAGGTGGATGCCCACGGCGCGCGACATCTGGGCCAGCCGGGCCAGCGGCTGCTCCAGGGCCTTGCCGGTGGCGGCCATCAACTCGGCCAGCTCGTCCACCGCCAGGACGATATAGGGCATCGGCACGTCGCCCCGCTCGCCCACGGACGAGTTGAAGGCGGCAATGGAACGGCACCGGGCCACCGACAGCCGATTGTACCGCTGGTCCATCTCGTCCACCAGGCGCCCCAGGACGGCGAGGACGGCGTAGGGATCGTAAACGGGGGCCGTCAAGAGGTGGGGCAGCCCGTCGTAGGGGGCCAGTTCCACGCGGCCCGGATCAACGAGAACCAGCCGGAGGTGCCGCGGACCCACCCGGCACAGAAGCGACAGCAGCAGCGCGTTCAGGAAGACGCTCTTGCCCGACCCGGTGGTGCCGGCGACCAACAGGTGCGGCAGCTCGCAGAAATCGGCCACCACCGGCTTCCCGTCCTGGGTCAGCCCCACGGGGAAGGCCAGGGGGCTCGCGTGCTCCTGCCAGGTGGGCTCCTCGAGGAGCTCGCGCAGGCGGACCGTACGTCGCCGGCCGAGGGGAACCTCCAGGGACACCGTCCCCCGCTCCGGGTTCGGGGCGAAGCGGACCTGGTTGCACCCCATCGCCAGCGCCAGCTCGACCTTCAGCCGGTCGAGGGAGGCGATTCTGACCCCCGGGGCCAGGCGCAGCTCGAAACGGCCCAAACTGGGACCCGCGGTGTATTCCACCACGTTCGCCGCGAGCTGATTCTGCTCCAGGAAACCGGTGAGGGTTCTGATGCGGGCGCGGCGCTCCTCGGGGTCTTCCGGCTGTTCGTCGGGCTCGCGGGGGCCGAGGAGGTCCAGGGGCGGCGCCTCGTGCATGGCGCTCACGCCGGGCTGCTGCCACTCGGGCAGGTCGCTGACCGGCCCTTCGACGACCTCGGGCTCGGGGGGCGCGGGTTTTGCCGGGGGCATAGCTCGCTGCGCTCGGTTTGCCTTTTCGACGGGGAGCACCGGCTCCGCTGGAACCGATTCGACGGGCGCGACTGTCTCGGGCACCGCGCGCGACCAATCGCGGCCCCGGAACAGGCGGCCGACCTTCACCGCCATCCACCGGAACCCACCGGCCACCCCTCCGGCCAAAGCGGCGAGCCGGACGCCGGTGGCCAGGGTGAAGCCGAAAATCAGTCCCACCAGGGCCGCGACGACGGTGCCCAGGGAGCCGACGGCGCCGAGTAAACCCCCGGCGACGCCGGCACCGACCCAGCCCCCATAGCCGTGCCAGGGGATTCCTGGCTTACCGAGGCCAGTCAACCCGAAGAAAACCGCGAGGGAGGTGATCAAGACGAGGAAGCCGAGAATTCTCCGGCCGAGCTTTTCCCGGGTCCCCCGGAGTAGCTCCACCCCCACGTAGGCGGCGACCAGGGCCAGCGCCAGGGCGAGGTAACCGTAAAGCCACATCTGAGCTCGGCCCCAGGACAATCCAAGGTCACCGACGAAGCCGGAGGAGACCTCGCCCAAAGTTTCCGGCGCGCCAGAATCCAGGAAGACGATCAGGCTGACGAAGGACAAGACGCCGGCGACGAGCAGGAAGAGGCCCGTCCCGACGGCCCGCTTAATTTCCTTCTTCTTTACCCGTCCAGCCAAAGCGTTACCCGACGATGAGGGAGAGCGTGGCCGCAGCCGCGCAGTAGATTCCGAAGAGCCAGAAGCGCCCGCTCCGTACGGTCCGCATGACGACCCAGATGGCCGCCAGTCCGGTGAGAAATGCGGCCAGGCCCCCGACCAGATACACGGACCACGAAAGCCACTTACCCGAGGAAATCACGTCGCCCAGCTCGATGAGGTTGGCCCCGAGGACGGCCGGCAGGGAGAGGAGGAAGCTGAACTCGGCGGCGTGCCTCTGCTCTTCGCCCAGGTGTATCCCGGCGACGATGGTCGCGCCGGAGCGGCTGATTCCCGGCAGGATGGCCACCGCCTGGGCCGCGCCGACGAGGAGGGCGCGCCACCACGACGGGGCGGGAATCTCGTCTTTTTTATCGCCTTCGGCCCGTACCTCGCGGGCCTCCCGGCCGCGTTTCCGCAAGAGAAGGCTGAAGAGAATCGCCGCGGTGACGTAGAGCATCCCAGCCGCCAGCATCGGCGAACGGAACGCCTCGTCTATCTGGGCTTTGAAGAGCAGGCCCACGGCCACCGCAGGCAGCGTGCCGATGATTATCCCCACCAGGAGACGGCCCAGGCGGCGGTCGCCGTCGGGAATCTCCTTCTTGCCGATCCAGCGGACCGGGTTGACGAAGAGGACGCGCACCAGCCCGACGAAACGTTTCGCGAAATAGGCCAGCACCGCCAGCATCGTGGCGAAGTGGAGAAAGACGCCGAAGGCCAGGATGAGATCCGGCTCCACGCCGATCAGCGCCCCGGCGAGCACCAGGTGCCCCGAGCTCGACACGGGGAGGAACTCGGTCGCCCCCTGAAGGAGGCCGAGCGCGGCGGCTTGCAGCAGGTCCACGGCGCCTCCCTGGTCTATAAGACCGCGTCAATTGAGGATTTAGCTTACCACGCCCGCCGGAGGCCGGTCAACCGAGAAGCTCGCCAAAAATTTTACCGAACCTCATCGCCAGCCGC
>JAPLSK010000120.1 GCA_026398675.1 bacterium
CCCGCTAATTGCGATGACGTAGGGGCGACCCTCTGCGGTCGCCCGCGGGCCGACCTAAACGGCGCGCCGTCGGTCGGCCCCTACGAGGTTGATGCTGGATTGGCACTAAACACGTAGGGGCGGGTGTCCACACCCGCCCTCCTTTTTATCCCTTACCCTCACACCCACCCTCTCCCTGAAAGGGAGAGGGGACCGCTGCACCCCTCTCCCTAGCTCGTAAGCGCGCTTCCCACCAGAGGGGGGAGGGGACATGCGGCCGATCCGCCGCCTTTTTTCACTTCCGGGGACGCCGCGCGGACGCTACACGTCGGCCGACCCGCCGAAATCCGACTCCACCTCGTGCTGATGGTGGTGCGACTTTTCCTTCTCCGGCAGGTGGTCGAAGATATGCCCCATCTTCTCCTGCTTGGTCCGGAGGTAGTGCAGGTTCTCGTCGGTGGAGTCCACCTCCACGGGCACGCGCTCGACGACCTCGAGGCCGTAGCCCACCAGGGCGACTATCTTGCGCGGGTTGTTGGTCATGAGCTTGAGCTTGCGGACACCGAGGTCGTAGAGAATCTGGGCCCCGATACCGTAGTCGCGCAGGTCGGCGGGGAAGCCGAGCTCCAGGTTGGCCTCCACGGTGTCGCGCCCCAGGTCCTGGAGGGCGTAGGCCCGGATTTTGTTCACCAGGCCGATGCCGCGCCCCTCCTGCCGCAGGTACAGAAGGACCCCCCGCCCTTCGCCGGCGATGGCCCGGAGCGCCACGTCGAGCTGCGGGCCGCAGTCGCAGCGCAGGCTGTGGAAGGTGTCCCCGGTGAGGCACTCGGAGTGTACCCGCACCAGGACGGGTTCCTCGCCGTCGAACTCGCCCATCACCAGGGCCACGTGGTAATCGTCGGAGATGGTGGAGGTGAAGGCGTGGATGGTGAACTCGCCGAAGACGCTGGGGAGTCGGGCCGAGGCGACCCTCTTCACCAAAACCTCGGTGCGGCGGCGGTACTCGATCAGGTCGGCGATGGAGATGAGCCGGACCCCCCATTCTTTTTTCAGCTCCTTGAGCTGGGGGAGGCGGGCCATGGTCCCGTCGGCGTTGAGAATCTCGATGAGAACGCCGACCGACTCGATTCCGGCCAGACGGCAGAGGTCCACGACGGCCTCGGTGTGACCGGCGCGGACCAGCACCCCGCCCTCCCGGGCGCGCAGGGGGTTGATGTGACCCGGTCGGGCGAAATCCCCGGGCGTCGAGGAGGGGTTCGCCAGAGCCCGGAGGGTTTTGGAACGCTCCTCGGCGGAGATGCCCGTGGTCACCCCGTGGCGGTAGTCCACGGTGACGGTGAAGGGTGTGCCCAGGAGGGCGGTCGAGTGGGCATCGGGCACCATCATGTCGAGCTCGAGGCGCCGGGTGGCCTCGGGCGCCAGGGGGGTGCAGAGCATGCCGCGCCCGTGGACGATCATGAAGTTCACGTCCTCGGGGCGGCAGAACCGGGCCCCCATGACCAGGTCGCCCTCGTTCTCCCGGTCCTCGTCGTCCACGACGATGATCATCTCGCCGTTTCTTATTGCCTTCAGGGCCGACTCGATGCCGTCGAAAGGCACGTTACCTCCGTCGTTCGGGCTCGCACATCGTATCGTAAAACCCCGCGCCGCTCGGGACGGGGAGTCACCTTTTTTATAATACGCTGAAATCGCGGTAGGTTTCCGTGGCCGGGGCCCATTGGAGCTTGACGTCCGAGACGCGGGAAGCCGACGGACCCTCGCGCAGGAGGGCGACGAGCGATTCCAGGTCGCCCCGCTCGCCCACCGCGACCACCCGGACCGTCCCATCGGGCAGGTTGGCCACCGTGCCGAGGAGGCCCAGCGACCGGGCGTGGCGCACCACGAACCAGCGGAAGCCCACACCCTGGACCGACCCCACCACGACCGCCTGCAGCGCCTCTTTCACGTCACATCCGGGGATTGCCGCGCCAGCCGAAGCGCCATTTCCACGGCCTCCTGGGGCGAGTGGGCGTGGTGAAGCGGGTCTTGAGTCTTCCGTCCGGCGGGGGGCGGCGGAAGCAGCCAGCTCCCCAGGGTGACGACGGGGCGGCCGATTTTGAGCGCCAGGGCGATTTCCGAAAGGGTGCCGTAGAAGCCGTCTATGGCGATGACCGCCCGGCCCGAGGCGACGACCATGGCGTTCCGGGCCACGCCCAGGCCGGTGGGTATCCGGATGTCCACGTAGGGATTGGCCTCGGCGTCATCGTACCCCAAAAGGATGCCGACGGAGGTGCCCCCGGCTTTTGCGGCTCCGCGGCAGGCCGCCTCCATCACGCCGGTCCGGCCGCCGCACACCAGCACCGCCCCGGCCTCGGCCAGCAAAAAGCCGACCTCCTCCGCCTTGGCCGCCGTGGATTCGTTGCAGGTGGCGCCGCCGATGATGCTGATCTGAAGCTTTCTCTCCAAGCGACGCCCCCTTCGATGCGCCGTCGGGGTACGGTCGAACCCGGCCCGGACCGGCCTGGATTTTACGACCATCCCCATCACGGGTCAAGGCGACCCCCGGGCTGGACTCGACTCGAACGGCCGTTGTATGATAAAAGCATACTTTGGCTCGGTGGTCTTCATGGGCGATCCGGTCTGCTACAACTGCAAAGGGACGCTCACCGAATCCGGTCTGGGTGTCAAGTGCCCCTACTGCGGCTCGATGAGCTTCGTGGCCCCGGACGGGCGCGCCGTCGCTCACCTGGTCCACCCGCTGGCGCCGCTGGATCCGGGGGGGCTTTTGGCGGAAAAGCTCGCCCGAATGGGCATCCCCTGCACCATCGAGAAGAACGAGCCGCTCTGGGCGCCCTGCTATCTCTTCACCCCCGCGGAGGACAAGCCGCTCTGGCGGGTCGCGTACGCCGACGTGGCGGGTCGTTTTTACGCGAACCTCCCCCCGCCGCAGCGCAAGCTCGTCCCCTACTACGCGCCCCCCGAGCCATACCGGTTGGTCGAGCCTTCCATCACCCCGGCCCAGGCCGAGTCGCATCTGTTGCAACGGGGGCTGGAGAGCCCCCGGAAGTACGATACGGCGCTGGTCCACATGCCGATTCACCGTCTGCACTACGCGGCAGGCGGACGGCGGGGCGTGGCTCTGGCGGTTGCCGAGCGGGTCTACATGGAAACGCCGGCCAGACCTACGGAAACCGGCCTCGGGCGTTTGCGTCTATACTACGGGGTGGGGACGGCGGCCCTGGTACTTCTATCCACCGTGGCCGTCGGAGGGGTCCCGGGGGCCGTCACCGCCTTCGCCCTGGGGATTGCCGGAACCGTTCTCCTCGCCCGGGCGACCCGCTCGGGTTAGGGATGCCGCGTCGTTACCCGACCCACGCCGTATTCGGGTCGTTTTACCGGGGTTAAGATTAACCCCCACAACAGATTGCAGAAAAAAGTTGCAGAATAATTTGACTTTTTTTGCCGGTGAGGCTATACTCTACCAATAATCTTGTTAGAACCCATGCGGGTTCTGCCTAAGCCTATCAAAGGCTTGTGTGTAACCTACGTCCTAACCCTAAACCCTAAGGAGCTCCACATGAAGAAATTCCTCATTTTGGCCGTCGTCCTGCTCATGATGGCTCCGGCCGCGTTCGGCAAGAACATGGTCGAGGGCAAGTTCGGTGCCGGCCTGGCTCTGGGCACTGGTGAGTCCCTCAGCATGACGGATTCCGGCAACCAGCTCGGACTGGGCCTCGTCCTGCAGTACGGCATCACCGGCCTGACCTTCCAGGGCTACTTCGATTACGACATGGCCCTCGCTCCGAAGACCAGTGATGACATCACCGGTGAAGCGCAGTCCGTCATGGAATTCGGCGTCAACTTCCTGGGCACCGTCGGCGACGGCCCCTTCGTGGGCTATGCCGGCCTCGGCTTCTTCTACGGCATGGCGACTCACACCCCCGCGGAAGACGCCGATGAGATGAGCCAGAGCACCCTGGGTCTCAACCTGACCGCCGCCATGGATTACTTCCTCAACGACATGATCGCCCTGGGCTTCCAGGTCACCTATCCGATCTCTCTGTCCAGCACCATTTCCGTTGCTGGTACTGACGCTGAGTACGGCGGTGGCGCGAACGCAGCCGGCATGGGCTACAAGGTCGACATCAGCTTCTTCTTCTAGAGTTAAGCATCGTTCGTAAAGGGGGCCGGTATTGGCCCCCTTTTTTATAGGCGGGCACGGTAGAGATGGGGGCCGGTTTCGGCCCCCTTTTTTATTGTCGGGCACGGTAGAGATGGGGGCCGGTATTGGCCGTGCCTCACATATCTCCCGCGTAAAGGGCGGCATACAGAGCTGCCGCCCTACGTCTCATTGCACTCGTAGGGCGGGGGCTTGAGTACCCCGCCCCATTTGCGGGCCGACCTGAAGGTCGGCCCCTACGAGGGTGACTCGTAGGGGAGGGTCTCCTGACCCTCCCGTTTTTTTTCAAAGGCAGCCCTCACCCCGACCCGTCGGCGCGCCGCTCCCACGGGGAGAGGGAGACCGCGGGCCGACCTGAAGGTCGGCCCCTACGAGGGTGACGCACGACCCACCCCTCACCCCTGCATTCTCCTAAATATAGGACCGGGACTTTTGTCCCCGTCACACACCTGAGGCGGGTGGTTTTCCCGGTAAAAAAAGGGGGCGTGCGCCCCCTATTCGAATACCCGCGCGTCTACGTCTCGGCCGCTTCCGCCCCGTAGAGCTCCCGGGTCATGGCCACCTTGGCCTCCAGGAGCTTCCAGCGGCGGTCGCGCCACCGGGTCACGTGCTCCACGTCCTCCGGTTTCAGGTGTCGGAAGCGCCCCTGGAGCTTCAGGTACTCCTCCACCGGCTTGAACTCCTTGGGCTTGTGGTTGATCTTGTACACGCCGTTTTCCACCTCGTACAGCGGCCAGATACCGGTCTGCACGGCCAGGCGCAGGGCCTTGATCGAGTCCTCCGACTGCATCTTCCAGCCCGGCGGGCAACTGGCGAAGATCTGGAGGTACTTCGTCCCCCGGATTTCCTTGGCCTTCTTCATCTTCTTGACGAAGTCCTCGGCGTGGCTCACGCAGGCGGTCGCGGTGTAGCGGATGCCGTGGGCCACCATGATTTCCACCATGTCTTTCTTCTCTTCCTTCTTGAAGTGGCGGACGGGGGTGGTGGTGGTCCAGGCGCCCCAGGGGGTGGAGCCGGAACGCTGGATGCCGGTGTTCATGTAGGCTTCGTTGTCGTAGCAGACGTAGATGATGTCCTCGTCGCGCTCGACGGCGCCGGAGAGGGCCTGGATGCCGATGTCCACGGTTCCGCCGTCGCCGGCCCAGGCCATCACGGTGGTGTGGTCGTTGCCCCGGATGGAGAAGCCGTTGCGGATGCCCGAGGCGGCCGCCGCCGCGGTTTCGAAGGCCGTGTGGAAGAGCGGCACCAGCGTGGACGAATACGGGAAGGGCCCGTCAATCACGCTCCAGCAGCAGGCCGGGACGGAGAGGACCGTGTCCGGCCCCAGGGCCTTGAGCGCGTACCGCAGCGCCAGCACCGCGCCGCACCCCTGGCACGCCACGGTGCCGCTGGTGACGAACTCCTCGGTGGGGATCGAGTATTTCATGGTGTCCTTTCGCGCATCGCGGGGGACGTCCGTCCCGGGGAACTACGCCAGTTTGGCCCCCTGCCAGTTGATGTCGGTCTCGGGGCTCCGGCCGGCGATGATTTTTATCATCTCGTACACGGCGTCCACGGTGACGTCGCGGCCGCCGAGGCCCGCGATGAACCCGTGGATTTCCGGCCGCTCCGGCTCGCGGTACAGGCAGCTCTTGATCTCGGTGAAGAAGGCGCCCTCCGAGCCGTAACTGATATTGCGGTCTATGACGCCCAGGCGCTTCTTGCCTTTGGCTATCCGCCTTATCTGTGGTTTGGGGAATGGCCGCAGGAGGCGCACCTTGGCCGAGCCGGCCCGGATGCCCTCGGCCCGGGCGCGGTCCACAGCGTCCTTGGTCGTGGAGGCGATGGTCGAGGAGACGAAGACGAGGTACTCGGCGTCGTCGGCGCGGTAGCCCTCGACGACGGGGTAGTTGCGACCGAACATCTCGCCGAAAAGCTCATCTTCCTTGATGATCACGTCCAGCGCTTTCTCCATCGCAAGCTGCATCTTTATCTGCAGCTCGAAATACCACTCGTCGTTACAGAGCGCCCCGTAGGCCGGGTGGCCCTTGGCCGGGTCGAGGTCGTGCTTGGCCTGGTACTTCGGCAAATACTTGTCCACCAGGGCGATGTCCGGCAGGTCCACCGGCTCCGAGGTGTGGGAGAGGTAGAAGCTGTCCAGGACCAGCATCGCCGGCAGCTCCACCTGCTCGGCCACCTTGAAGGCCTGGATGACCGAGTCGGTGACCTCCTGGTTGGACTCGCAGTAGTACTGGATCCAGCCCGTGTCCCGCCGTGAGATGGTGTCGTTCTGGTCGGTCCAGATGGTCCAGGGGGGGGCCATGGAGCGGTTGATGTTGGCCAGGACGACGGGCAGGCGGGCGTGGGACGCCCAGTGGAGCATCTCGTCCATGAGGGCCAGGCCCTGGGCGCTGGTGGCGGTGAAGGCGCGCGCACCCGCCGCCGACGCCCCGATGCACGCCGCCATCGCCGAGTGTTCGCTCTCCACCTTGATGAACTTCGCGTCCATCACCCCGTCGGCGCAAAGCTCGGAGATTTTCTCCACTATCTGGGTCTGGGGCGTGATGGGGTAGGCGGCGACGACCTCCGCCCGCGCCAGCATGGAGCCGTAGGACACCGCGTGGTTGCCGGTGAGTACCTTCTTCATCGTACCTCCTCCACCATCTCGATGCAGTCCTTGGGGCACTCCATGGCGCACACCCCGCAGCCCTTGCAGTAGACGAGGTTCACCACGGGGAAGCCTTCGGCGTCCTCGGAGATGGACACGTCGGGGCAGAACTTCCAGCAGATGCCGCACTGGATGCAGTTATCGTTGTTAATGATCGGCCGGACGTTGCGCCAGGAGCCGGTTTCGTTGACCAGCATGGTGCCGAGCGTCTTGGCCATGGTGGGGATGTCGTCTATGTTCTTCAGTGGGATGTAATGCTTGTTGGGCATCTGGCCCCCGTTTTTTTACTGGGTTTCGTCGGTCGGCCCGATTTCGCACCACAAAAAAGGGGAACGCGGAGGTTCCCCCTCGAGAGTTACAGAGTAATCGCGTCGTAGGTGTCCCTGGCGGCGGCGGCGTTCTCCTCGGGTTTCGAGGGGGCGGCCTCCCGGATGCACTGCATGATGAGCTCGATGTCGGCCTGGGCGGTGACCTTGGCCGCGGCGCCCAGCATGGCCGTGTTCACGATGGGGGAGGTGATCGAGCCCAGGCCGTGCTCGATGGAGATCCGGGTGGCGTCCACGGTGTAGACCTTGAAGTCGCCCTTGAGGCCGAGCTCTTCCGGGGTTTTGGCGGTGTTCACGGTGATCGTCCCGCCGGGTTTGAGACCGTCGGTGCAATCCACGGTGTCCATGAGCGTCTCGGAGAGGACGATGACGTGGTCGGGGGTGTAGATGTTGTGGCGGGCGCGGATCTCGGCGTCCGAGATGCGGACGAAGCTGGCCACGGGCGCGCCCCGGCGCTCGACACCGAACATTGGGAAGGCCTGGACCCGCTTACCCCCGCGGAAGGCCGCGTCGGCGAAGACGGTGCAACCGCTGGCCGCACCCTGTCCACCGCGGCCGTGGAAGCGTATTTCGATCATCGCTGGGTACTCCCCTCGAGGCTGGTTTTTAGCGGTGCGGTTCGCGGGTTTTTTAGCCGGGGACCCTCGTGAAAAATCCCCACCGACCCCATCCGGCCCCCGACTATAACACTACGCTCCGATGCCCTCAACCCCCGAAACGGGGTGTAAATCAGTTGAGATGTATGCTCAAAAATGCTTCCCCGGGCCTGCACATCCCCCGGTGAAGACCGGCCGTGCGCGGCGGGTGAGGGAAGGCCCCGGCCGCCGGGACGCTACTTGGTCTTGATCTTGGTGTAACCATCCTCGCCCGGTTTCGGCTTGGGCAGGAACTTCCCCCAATCCCGGTCTTTCTTCGGCGGGATCGGCATCTCCGGGTCGGCGGCCACCAGGGAGTAGTCGGGATCATCGTCCACGGCCAGGGCGAGGGCCGCCCCGCAGCGGGGGCAGTAAACCCCGTCCACGTCGCCCTTCCCCCCGGAGCGGAGGTTGACGTTTTTATACTCGCAGCGCAAGGTCTTTTCCCAGTCCGTCTTGTGGCCGCACTTCTCGCACTGCACCTCGTAGGCGGCCTCCGTTTTTTTCGGCTTCGGCTTGGCCTTGGGTTCCGGGGCGGGGACGGTCTTGACCACCTTCCCCTTGGGCTCCGGCTCGATTACGCCCTTGGCCTCGTCCACCTTGCGCAGCCAGTACTGCTGCCCCATGGTCAGGATGGTGTTGACGGTCCAGTAGATGACCAGGCCCGAGGGCATGGTGTAGAAGAGGACGCCGAAGATGAGGGGGAGGTACTTGGTGAAACCTTTCTGCTTGATGCCGGAGCTGGTCGTCATCTTGCCCTGGTACCACATGGCGGCGGTCATCAGGACAGGGAGCAGGTTGAAGGAGTTCCAGCCCAGAAGGGGGATGGTGAAGCCGAAGCTGAAGAGGGAATCGGGCAGCGTCAGGTCGGCGATCCAGAGGAAGCCGGCGCCGCGGAGCTCCACGGCGCTGCGGAGCGCCCCGAAAAGCGCGATGAAAATCGGCATCTGCAGAAGAAGCGGGAGGCAGCCGCCCAGGGGCGACACCTTGTGCTTCTTGTAGAGCTCCATTACCTCCTGGTTCGCCCGCTGCTGGTCGTCCTTGTACTTCTCCTTGATGGCCTCGATTTTCGGCTGGAGCCGCTGCATGGCCATGGTGGAGCGGAAACTCTTGTTCGTCAGCGGTATCATCACCAGCTTGAGGGCGGTGGACAACAGAAGAATCGCCAGGCCGTAGTTGCCCAGAAAGCCCTCGAAGAAATTGAGGAGCTTCAGGGCGCCGATGGCGATGGGGGCGAGTAAGTCCCAGCCGAAATCGGCCACGTCCCCCATCCCGAGGGCCTGGAGGTCGTCGTAGATCTTCGGCCCGATGTAGAGCTGGAAGCGATCCGCGAAGCGGCCGCTCGCGTCGGTGCGTATCTCGATGACGGTGTTGGCTATCTTCGGGGGCTCGGTCAGCGGTTCCAGCGCCACCCGGCCGGTGAGCGCCTCGGTGGGCTTCAAGGCCAGGGCGAAGTACTGGTCGGCGATGGCCAAGTAATCAATATTGCCGGAGGCTTCCTCCAGATCGTTGTCCCCCGGGCTCTCCTCGAACTCCTCGCCCCCGACTTTGCCGGTGGTGACCAGGAGGCTGCGGACCAGCTCCCGCATGTCCCCCTGCCGATCCAGTCCGGTGCCCAGGTCGAGGTTGAAGGAGCGGTGGTCCCGGACGGGGTAGTCCACGGCGAGGTCGAAGAGGCCGAGGTAGGAGTCGCCGCGGAAGGTGTAGCTCTTCACGACCTGGATGCCCGACACCGTGGCGCTGTATGTGACGGTGAACTCTTCCGCGCCCCTGACCGTGTAGTCGCCCGCGGCGTGGTTGGCCGTGTGGACGGTGAGGGCGTCGAACTCCGAGGTGGAGATCATCCCCGGGTAGTACTCGCCCAGGGCCTTGTTAAAAAGGACGATCTGCGAGCCGTCGTAGTCTTTGTGGTCCTTGAGGGTGACGGATTTCAGGGCGCCGCCGATGTTGGAGAAGCGCAGGACCATGAGGTCCGTCTCCAGGGTGATCAGCCGCTCCTGGTCCGGGGTGAGGCGCGGCTCGGCCGCCACGGGGGCGGGGGGCTCGACGATTTCCGCGGGCGCGGGCTCCGCGGCGACCGTCTTCTCCTCCGCGGCGGGCTGCACCGTCTCCCCGGGCTTTTCCGTCTCACCGGTCTTCACCGTCTGTGTGGCGTCCTCGGTCCCCTTATCCTTGTCGTCCGAGCTCAGCCCGATGATGAAATTGATGCCGACCATCGCCACGATGGA
>JAPLSK010000121.1 GCA_026398675.1 bacterium
GGCACCTGGCGGCGGCGGGACCGGTCGTCCGCTCCGAGGGCCTCCTGGGCGGCACCCCCGAGAGGGTGGTGGTCCTCTTGGACCGCTCGCTCTCCATGACGGCCGTGGACTCGGGCGGTGAACGGTTCGAGAGGGCCAAGAGCGCCTGCGCGAGGTACCTGAAGCTCTTGCCCGCCGGGACCCCGGTGGATTTAGTCGCCTTCGACGACCGCCCGCGCCCCGCGGCCGAATCGGTGGAGCCGAACGAGGCGCTCGCGGCCCTGGGCGGTGTCGAGGCGGGGCTGGGGGGCACCGATCTCGCCTCGGCCCTGGAGTTCGCCGCCTCCAGGCTGGAGTCCTCCGGGGGAAACGGCGTCGCGGCGCTGTTCAGCGATCTCCCCGCCGGCTGCTTCGACGAGCCGCTCGCATTCCCCTACCCCCTTCTCGTCTACCCCGTCGGTATTTCCGTCCAAAACGGCGGCATCGCCGAGCTCGGAGCTCGGAACCCCCTGCCCCTCGCCGGGGCCGAGCTGGAGCTGACCGCGACGGTCACCGGTCCGCCCCGGGATTACCGGCTGTCCACCGATGGCGAGGAGGTGTCGCTCGTAGAATCGGCGAGCGGGCGGTTCGACATGGGTGTCGTTCCCGTCGAGCCCGGTTGGACGGTCATCCAGCTCACCGCCGAACCGACGGACGCCTTCGGGGTGGACGACGTCGCGCGGCTGGCGGTCCTCGTGCACCCGGCGCCGCGCGTCTTCACCCTCGGCGACGTGGGCCTTTTCGGGACGGCCCTGGATACCGCTCCCGGGCTGGTCGCAAGGACGGCCGACGCCGTCGGGGCCGACGTGTTGCTCTGGAACGCCCAGCAGCCTTTAAGCCCGGCGGAAGAGACGCTCGTAAAAGAGCGGCTGGACGGGGGCGCCGGCCTGATGATCGCCGTGCCGCCCGAGGCGGGCCTCGCCTTTCCCCCCTGGACGGGCATCGGACCCGTGGTCCGCCGGGAGGCGGCGGCGGGGTACAGGCTGGGCCAGATTCCCGAGAACGAGGTCACCCGGCCCCTCGCCGGGCCACTCGGCGAACTGACCCAGAGCGCCGTCGCCGACCGTATCGCCGTTTGCGCCTTGAGCGACGAGTGGCGGGTCCTCGTCCGCTACTCGGGGGGCGAGCCGGCGCTGGCGTGCCGCGGGTTCTCGAGCGGAAGGCTGCTCCTCTGGATGCTGCCCTATCGGCTCCAGGACGGGACCTTCGCGGCCACGGAGGCCTTCCCCTCCCTTTTCAACCAGGCGCTCCGGTTTTGCGCTTATGGCGAGGCCGAACCCGCGGCGTACACCGCGGGGCGGTTCCTGACCGTCCCGGCCTCGGGCGCGGGGAGGCTCACGGCGCCCGACGGCGGGGAGACCGTCCTGGAAGGGGATGGGCCCTGGAGCATCGTCCTCGACCAGTCGGGGGTGTGGAGGCTGGAATCGGACGCGGGCGAACGGATGTTCGCCGTCAACGCTCCGACCGGCGAGGGCGACCTTTCCGTCCTGGACCCCGGCGATTACGGGCTGCTCGGCCCCTCGATCGAGGTGCTGACGGAGGGTGGGCTGACCCCGGAGGCCGTCCCTAGTCCCTTCCCCCTGTGGCGCGTGCTCTTGGCGCTCGCCGTCTTTCTCCTCCTGGCGGAGCTGGCGCTGGCCGACGCCCGGTGGAATTGAAGTTGCGCGCGGTCGGGGTTCCCTAGGATAACGGTCAAGGCCGCGCCGTCGCGGTTTGTGGTATCATTGATTCTCTTAAAAAAAAGCGCCCGTCGGACTCCATGCGGCAAAACCTCCTAAAGTTCAGCTGGATAATTCTCCCGCTCCTCCTCATCGCGTTGACCACCCTGACCCTGTTGTTCGACATCGGGGCCGGCCGGGAGGCGGTGCAGCAATTCGCCGGGGAACAGGAGGACCTCCTGCACTCGGCGGTTTACGGTATAACCGAGGCCTTCAACGACCTCTCCAATTCCATCTCGGTTCTGGCCCACCCCGAGGTCGCGCGGGGTCCGGCCGAGCTCCGAGCGGCCATGGCGGCCGTTTATGAGCATTCCCAGTTGCGCGGCTCCAAGAGCTTCCTCCACATCGCCTTCTACGACGAGACCGGCGGCGCAGCCATCGTCTACCCCCCCGGTTCCACCGCCCCAGCCTTACCCTCGGACAACCGATCCCCGGCGCAGTCCGACGGGGTGAGCGTGTCCCTAGCCCCAACTCAGGACCAGGCCTGCATCGTCACCGTGAGCATTCCGGTACGCAGTACGGTCATTGGGGGTCGGATCGTCGGGTATCTAGACCTCACCCGTGCCCTATCCTCGGGGCGGGACGAGGGCGGTTATCTCTCGGGGATCATCCGCTCGGGGGCGACCTGTTACGTCCTCGACGGATCGGGCGTCATACTCCAAGGTCCCGAGGAGGCAAGGGGTTTCGCTAGAGGCGTAGCTCGGTTCGCCGGGGGCGTAGCTCGCTTCGCTCGGTTCGCTCGGTTAAACCCCCGTCTTTCGTCTCTAGCGGGCCCCGCGCGAGCGCCCGGGAGTCGCGGCCTACGGGGTTTGGGCGGCATTGCGGAGGCGGAGGATCCACGGTCGGCGCTCGTTTCCATCTTCGTAAACAACGGCTACGGCGGTCTCTTCCGCATGACCCTGGCCGACACGCACCGTGAGGCGGTGGGCGTCCTGCGCCCCTTCGAGCTCGGGGGGCACCGCTTGGAGCTCCTGAGCCTCAAGGACTCCGACGCGGTCATCGCGCCGGCGAAGAGCGCCCAGAGACGGTACTCCTTTGCGCTGGCGGGGTTCTTCCTCCTCTTGATGGCGGGCGGCGTCCTATACTGGCGCCACAACATCATCCGCCTGAAAAAAGAACGGGAGGAGACTGATCTCGAGGCTCGGGAACTGGAAATGGTCGGCCTGACGAGCATAAGGGAGATAAGCCAGGCCATCACCCGGGAGCTCGAGCTGTCGCAGCTCCTGGACCTCCTTTGCGGGAAGATATCCGAGGCTCTGGGGCTGGCCGGTCTGCAGGTTCTCGCGCCGGCGGAAGGGCTCGCCAAAGGGCGAGAAGTGTCGTACCACCTGCTGGCGAGCCACTTCTCGGACGAGCTCAAGCGGGCTCTGGGCCGGCGGAGAGGCGGGGGCGGCGAGGGTGCCAAGCCCCTCGGCAACCCCCTCTTCCCGGGCGAATCGCTCCAGCGGGTGATGGACGACGTCGTGGAGCGGATGAGGACGACGGGACGTTCTCTGCGTCTGGGTCACGAAACGGGGCGAACCGAGTCACGCCCCGGCAAACCGAGCGAAGCGAGCTATGCCCCTGGTAAAACTGCGCCCGAAGGGAAAATCCGGGAGGCGGGGGAGGATGGGGGGAGCACACAAACCCCCAGCGACCTCAAACCCCTGTGGGACGACGCCCTCAAGTCGGCTCGGGGGGTCGGGATAGCGGAGCTCGTCATCTCCCCCTTGGAGTCGAAGGACCACTTCGAGGGGGTGGCGGTGTTCCTGCCGTCTAGGGGAGGGATTCCCCTGGAGCTCTACGAGACCTTCGCCGCGAACCTCGCCCAGGCGATTCAGGGCGCGCGCAGCATCGAGCACCAGAAGAAAACGCTCGAGGAGCTGGATCAGGCGTATGGGCGGCTGAGGGCCTTCTCGCGCATCGGCGCCGAGATCGTGCTCCAGAAGAATTTTTACAAGATAGGACAGACGATCGTGGACGCCATCACCACTCACTCGACGTTCTCGCGAGCGGTTCTGTCTCTCGTCGAGGGGGATGAGATGAGGAGGGTGGCGTTCTCAAACCTGACGCAGGAGGAGAGAGAGGATCTCCAACAAAGGCGGCCGTTCAGCCAGGAGGACCTGGAGAGGATAAAGACGAACGCCAGAAAGATCAGCCACTCGTACTACCTGCCCGCGGCGCTGGTTCGGGGGACCATCGGCGAGCAGGGATTGATCTCGACCCGCACGCGGGAAGAGTTCATAGACTGGGACCCCAACGATTTCTTCTTCGTGCCCCTCGATGGGCCCATGGGGATGCTGGGGGTCATATTCGCCCCCACCGAGGCGACGATCCAGCCGCTGGAGTCCTTCGCCCATCTGGCGGCCCAGGCCATCACCACGTCCAAGCTGCGCTGGGAGCTGGAGCGCTCGCAGAACGATTACCGCAACCTCTTCCGCGAGGCCACCGACGCGCTCTTCGTCCTCGATGAGGATCAGAAGGTCGTGGCCTCCAACCGCCAGTTCTCCACCCTGGCCGGCGAGCCGGGGGAGGACTTCATCGGGACGAGCTTTCTGGACCTCGTGATGCCGGACTGGCGGGCCGCGGTTAAGCGCGCCTTTGAACGGGTGAGGTCGGGTCTGGGGCGTCAGGATTTGGAATTCCACCTGCAATCGCGCTCCGGACCGTCGCGCACCGTCGCCATGAGCGTCGAAGCCAAGGCCTTCCCCCGCAACGTGACCGGCGCGGACCTGGGTTTTTCCTCCATCGTAGACGGGGACACCGGCGAGGCGCGGCCTACGCTGCGGGAGGTGATGGACCCCAAGACGGACCTCGACCTGGCGACGGATGGGGGTTACATCCGCTACCAGGGGTCCCTGCGCGACATCACCGCCGCGAAGGAGGCCGAGCGCGAGCTCATGCGCCGACAGGAGCAGCTCAAAATCATCAACACCCTCGGACGGCTGGCGCTGTCCTCCTTCGACCTGGAACCTCTGTTCCGTAAAACCGTGAACGCCATCCACCAGTCCCTGGGTTACGACAACGTCTCCCTCTTCATGCAGGACGCCGAGACGGACGAGCTCGTCCTGGAGGCCCAATCGGGCATCTTCGACGTGCTGGTCGGCCGGGGTTACCGGGTCCCCGTCACCGAGGGCGTCGTGGGGTGGACGGCCCGGTCCGGCGTCACCCGCTACGTCCCCGACACCTCGAAAGACCCCCACTACATCATGCCCGCCGGCATCTTCGAAATCGGGGCGGAGCTCGCGATTCCCCTCCTCGTCGAGGGGGAGGTCAAGGGGGTGCTCGACCTCGAAACGACGCAAACCGAAGCCTTCGATCCGGCGGATATCTCCGCCCTGGAGACGGTCGCCGATCAGCTCTCCCAGGCGATACACAACATCAACCTCTACCAGGAGCTGCGCGAACGCGCCCTGGCGCTCGCCCTGGCCAACGAGGAGCTCTTGAAGGTGGACAAGATGAAGTCCGACTTCGTCTCCATGGTCTCCCACGAGCTCAACACCCCGGTCACCGTCATCAAGGGCTACGCCCAGCTCATGGCCGGTCGCGTCATCGGCGAGGTCAACGAGAAGCAGCAGGACATCCTGGAAACCATCATTGAAAAAGCCGACCACCTGAGCCGTCTCATCATCGAGCTGTTGGACCTCTTAAAAATCGAAACCGGCCAGTACACCCCGGAGTTCTCGACCTTCAACCTGACCAAACTTCTGGAGGAGCTCTTCGTCGAGCAGTCGAAGTACCTCGACATCCCGCGGATGAGCCTGGTCCTGGAGCTTCCCAAGCAACCGATCATCCTCGACGTGGACTTGGCGAAAATCCGGACCGTCTTCATCCACCTTCTTTCCAACGCCAACAAGTTCACCATCGGCGAGGGCACGGTGACCATCTCCTGCGAGGAGGCCGAGGATCTTTACCGATTCACGGTCGCCGACACCGGTATAGGCATTCCCGAGGTCGAGTACGGGCGCATCTTCGAGCGTCTGTACCAGGTGGACTCGACGCTCACCCGCCACTACGGCGGAACGGGCCTGGGCCTCGCGGTGACCAGGGCCATCATCGAACGCCACAACGGCCGCATCTGGGTGGAGTCGGAGCTCGGCGAGGGCAGCCGCTTCATCTTCACTTTGCCGAGGGACACGGGCTCTCCCGTGATACCGGCGTAACATACGGGCGGGTCGGACTGATGCCCTCCCGCCACAGACATGGAGACAAGCAGGCAGACAAGGGGTTTAATATGGGCCCCCCGGCAAACCGAGCGAAGCGAGCTACGCCTCTAGCGAAACCCCTTGTTCCTCCGGGGGTCCGGTTGCTGGTGCCGGTCGTTTTTCACCTGCACCAACCTGTCGGCAACTTTCCCGGAACCTTCGAGTACGCCTATCGTCGGAGCTACGAGCCACTCGTCGGGGCGCTTTCGGCGAGCGGATTGAAGTTCAACCTCCACATCTCCGGGGCGCTTCTGGACTGGCTTTTAGTCAACCGGCGCCCATTCGTCGAGCTTCTGCGTTCGCTCGTCGCCGACGGTCGGCTGGAGATTCTGGGTGGAGGTTACTACGAGCCGATTCTGCCTATGATCCCCTCCGGGGACCGCCACCGGCAGCTCACCCGGCTCTTTAGTCGCGTGGAGGAGATCTTCGGCCGCCCACGGGGCGCCTGGCTGGCCGAGCGGGTTTGGGAGCCGGAGCTGGCCGCCGACCTGGTCCGGGCCGGGTACCGCTACACCCTGCTGGACCACCGGCATTTCCTCGATCTGGGTTGGCAACCCGATGATATGCACGCCATCTTCTCCACGGAGCACGACGGTGAGACCCTGGCGGTCTTCCCGATAGACGAGCCCATCCGGTATCTCATTCCCTGGGAGGAGCCGGAGCGGACCGTGGAGTACCTGGCGGGTTGCCGCCCAATCGCTCCCACCGGGCGCGCCGTCGTGGTCGTGATGAGCGACGCGGAGACGATGGGCCTCTGGCCCGCCCGACAGGGGACGACCTACGACCTTTGTTACCGCGATGGGTGGATGGCCCGTTTCCTGGATGGCCTCTCGACCCCGCCCTGGATCGAGACGGTGCTCCTCTCCGAGGCCCTGGAGCAGGAGCCGCCGCGAAGCCTCGTCTACCTCCCCACGGCCTCCTACGACCGGATGGGGGTCTGGGCCCTTCCTACCGAGGCCCGGAGCCGTCTGGAATCGCTTCCCGGGCGCCTCGTTCATGCGGGCCTGGCCCCGGAGCTCCGGCTGGAGGTCGAGCGTTTCACCCGGGGAACCCACTGGCGCAACTTTCTGGTGAAGTACCCCGCGGCCGGCCGCCTGCACCTGGCCTATCTCTACACCCGTGACCGCCTCACCGGCGTGGAAGACGTCCTGGAGCCCGCCGAGGCCGACCGTCTGCTGGACCTCCTCGACGCCGCAGCGGTGAACGACGTCTACTGGCACGGCCTTTTCGGCGGGGTGTACTATCACTTCCTGCGCCACCACTGCTACCGCTGCCTGGCCGAGGTGCTGGCCCGGCTGGACCGCGGCGCCCGCCGCCGGGTCGCCCTGTGCGACTACGAGAGGCTCGGTCGGTCCGGCGTCGTCGCGAGTGACCCGGCGCAGACGGTGGTGCTGGATCACGGGGGGGCGGTACTGGACTGGCTGTCCAAGGCCCCGCCCGCCGGTCTGGCCGGTGGATTCACCCGTATCGCCGAGCCCTACCACCGGGGCGACGAGCGCGGTTTCACCGTGGACCGGGCCCGGCGCGGATTCTGCCGGCTGGTCGTCATGCCCGGAAAAGCGGCTTCGGAGCGCCTCGTGGCCGGAAAAGGGGAGGCCCTCTTCCCCGAGCTCGCGGGCCCCGAGGTGCGCGGGTCCCGGGTCGGCTTCGCCGGGTCGGTTCCCGTCGGGCGGGGAAGGGTCGAGGTTGAGCTCGTGTACTCCTTTGTCCGGGGCGGGTGGGGTTGCGAAGTGAAAGTCGTCAACCCCGGCCCGAGGCCGGTATCGCTGACCCTGGCGCTGGATTCCTCCCCCTCGCCGCCCAGCGGACCCAGCGACCTCGAGTTGACCTTCCGTTCCGCGGGAAGTCCGGGAGCGGTTCCGCTGGGTGTAACCCGGCGCGACGGGCGCGGGTCCGTCGCCTCATGGTCGCTGACCGACCGCCGGGTGGGCCTTACCGTTAAAAGCGAGGCGGAGCCGGTCGCGGATCTCTGGTCATCTCCCGTAATTACGGTCGAGGGCACCGAGGCGGGGATAAAGAGGAGCTGGCAGGGGCTGCAGCTCGTCTGGGCCTGGTCGGTGCGGCTTGCGCCGGGCGAGGAGAGGCGGATGGAGGCGCGCTTCACCCTTTCCCCCGGCGGTGCTCCGTGACGGCCCCCGATTGGCTTCTATTCTCCTTCGGAGCGGGGCTTCTTTCGCTCGTCGTTTTTCTGCGTTTTTACCACCGGCGGCGCTACGGGACGGTGCGCCCCGAGCCGGTCGTCATCCTGACCTACCACAAGGTGCAGAACCGCCCCGAGCTTGGCGGGACCTGGCTCACCGTGGGGGCCTTCCGGCGGCAGATGGAATTTATCCGCTCCTCGGGGCTCCCGGTCCTCCACCTCACGGATTACCTGGACGCCCTCGGGCGCGGCGGTGGCGCGGAAAGAGGGGTGGTTCTCACCTTCGACGACGGCTACGAATCGGTGTACCGGGAGGCGTGGCCTTTGTTGCGGGAATTGGGGCTGCCGGCTACCGTTTTCCTGGTGACCGGCTACATGGGGCGGTCGAACGACTGGGACCAGCCCCTGGCCCGCGGCGCCTTCCGCCACCTGAGCTGGGCCCAAGCGCGGGAGATGGCCGCCGACGGCCTCGTCCGTTTCGCGAGCCACGGCGTCACCCACCGGGACTTGACCGCGCTGGACGACGCTGAGCTGGAAAGGGAGCTCCGCGAGTCCCGCGCGGCGATGACCGAGGAGTTGGGCCTGGCGCCGGAGGCTTTCAGCTACCCCTTCGGCCGCTTCGACGCCCGGGTGGTGACCGCCCTCCGGGAGGCCGGTTACACTTACGGAATCGCCGTGACGTCGAGGCCGGGGTGGAGCCGTCGAAACCCTCTGGCCGTGGCCCGGACGGGCATGTACTTGACCGACGGCCTGAACTCCCTGGCGGTTAAATTGGGTTTACGTTCGCCGGAGCGCTACTGGGCGGAGGACCTGAACAACCGGATCATCAACCGTTTCACCCTTCTGACCGCCTCCATGCAGAGAAGACGGCGTCCAGGGCGTGGTTGAAAAACCCTTGACACTCCCGGGGGTCCATGGTAAAGTTTCTAAGGTATAATAGCTTTTCAACACACCCTTACGGTGCAAAGGGCCACTCTCTCGTGCACTTATAAGGATTAACTTTCAGCCATACACGGAGGAGACTCATGCGGAAACTCCTGCTGGTTCTTTCTTTGTTGGCCCTGGTGTGCATGGTGCACGCTGAAAGCCCCTTCGCCATCAGCGCCGACAGTACGTTGAGCGTTTCGACCCGGATTCCCGATTTCGTCGGCCTGAACCTGGACCGCTTCCTGGCACGGCCCCAGGAGGAACAGGGCGGGGACGATCTGGGCACCGCGTACGACCCCAACTGGGATTCGGACAGCCTGGAGACGATGAGGAACCCCGAGTACTACGCGTATATTGACAACGCTCCCGATCAGGGCGGAGGCCCGTCGTACAACTGGTATGACATCACCGACGGCACCGAGATCAACTTCGGCGGTCCCGACGACAGCGTGGTGAAGTTGACCCTGCCCGGCCCCTTTGTGTTCTACGACAACACGGACTACCTAAGCGGCGGAACCTACTCGAACGTGTACGTCAGCACGAACTTCCTCATCGGCTTCGAGAGCAAGTATTACAACGACGGCTCCTACGCCGATTACGCGAACCGTCCCGTACCCACCGAGGGTTCCTTATACAACCCCCACACCTTCTTCGCCCCCTTCTGGGACGACGGGGTGAAGCTGGAGAACAGCCACTGCTACCACAAAACGGTGGGCAACAACTTCATCGTCTCCTGGAACGACTGGGGCATCCGGGGGTACGAAGACCTGGTGGACGGCACGGTCAGCCTCCAGGTCGTCCTCAACATGACCACCTACGAGATGAAGGTCAACTACCAGGACACCACGGTGCCCGGTACGGCTCACGATAACGGCGGCAGCGCGACCGTCGGCGTCGAGGACAAGCGTGGGCTCCTCGGGTTCATGTACTCCTACATGGACGGCGTGAAACTGTCCGCGGCCGACGAGATGGCGCTGGCGGTTTTCGTGTACACCCAGCCCGACAACTTCGACTTCGGAGATCCGGGCGGAGACGACCCCGATGCCGACGAAGCCTACGAGGTCGAACAGGGCGATCCCTACGGACCCTTCTCCTGGTCCGCCAGCTCCCAGAACAACCCCTATGGACCCTCGCAGATCGCCTATTCGATTGAAATCTGGGAAGACATTCGCACGGCCGACCGGCTGATTTACCCCGACAACGTGCCGAACTGGTACGAGTCGCAAAAGTTCCAGGACTTCACCAACAGCACCAGCTACACCCTGGATACCTCCACCCTCGAACCGGTCCCCTACGAAAAGCTGGATGCCGACCAGAATACGCTATACATCGACCACTACCAGATAGCGGTTTTCGCCTCCGACGGCTGGGGCTACACCGAGTCCACGAACACCGACTGCCCCGGCGGCACCGATCGCCACTATTGGCTGGACGTGATCGAGCCGACGATGCTCCCCGACGCCGATATTCAGGAGACGACCTGGGGCGCGATTAAGGCTATTTCGTTCTAACCGATTCTTTCCCCGAAAAAAAGGGCGTCCAAGGGCGCCCTTTTTTACACACCGAAGGGGGCATGGGTGGACCTGGGTCTTTTGTCTTTTCCTTAAACGGCGGGGGCGTCCTGTGGGACGCCCTTTTTATGTACGTTAGGGGTGATCCGAGAGGGGCCGATGTGTAAAATTGTTTACCCGAGTCGCCGGGCGTCCAAGGGGCGCCCTTTTTTTATCGCCCACTGTCCGGCCGAAGACGGCGCGCACGGCGCCGGTGCGGCCTGTTTGTTTATCGGGATTCCCCAGTCTGGTATAATTTCGCCCATGGGTGACGACGCGGCGGGACTCGAGCTCAAGCTGAAGAACCTGGCCCACGAGCCGGGCGTCTACCGCCTGCTGGGCGGCGGGAGCCGTGTGCTCTACGTGGGGAAGGCGAAGGATCTGGCGAGACGGGTCCGCTCCTACTTCCAGCCCTCCGGCGCGCCGTCGGCCGACCATCCCCCGCGCATCCGCTCCCTCCTCAAACGGGTGGTGGACTTCGAGGTCACCATCACCACCAATCCCGTCGAGGCGCTCCTGCTGGAGTCGTCCCTAATCAAGCTCCATAAGCCCCCCTATAACGTCAACCTCAAGGACGACAAGCGCTACCCCTACGTCCGCGTGACCACGGAGGAAGAGTTTCCCCGGCTCGTGGTCACCCGCGACACCCGGGCCAGGGGGAGCCTCTTCTTCGGTCCCTTCTCCAACGCCGGGGACATCCGGCGGACCATCCGGACGATTCAGCGGCTCTTCCGGCTGCGCGTCTGCCGCCGCGAGCTCCACGTCTGGTTGGAGCAGGGCGGCACGGCGCCCATGCCCAACTGGCGGCCCTGCCTCCACTACAATATGGACCGCTGCAGCGCACCCTGCGTCGGTTACGCGAGCCGGGAGGATTACGCGAGCTCCGTGCGGACGGCCTGTGAATTCCTCCAGGGCCGCCGGAGCGACGTGGCCGAAATCCTGCAATCCGAGATGCTCGAGGCGAGCCAAAGGCGGGAGTACGAGCGGGCGGCGAAGCTGCGCGATTCCCTGCGGGCTCTGGAATCCGTGATGACCAGGCAGCGCGTGGTCAGCCCTCGGAAGGAAGACCTGGACGTGCTGGCCCTGGCCCGCCGCCGCGGGGAGACGGTGGTGGAGCTTTTAAAAATCCGGGAGGGCTTTCTGCTGGCCGATGAGCACTTCTCCCTGGAGCACACCCGTGGCTCCAGCGACGCCGACGTGCTCTCCGCCTTCACCGTCCGGTACTACACCGGCGCCGACTGGGTGCCCCGGGTCGTGGTGCTGCCCGAAGAGCCCGCCGACCGGGAAGACCTGGAACTTCTGCTGACCCGGCTCCGTTCGGAGAGCTCCCCGATGGTGGTGGCCCGGGCTTTACTGCGCGCCTCGCCGTCCGAGGAGCCGGAGCAGAAACCCGGGCACGTCCGAGTCCGCCTCACCGTGCCCCACCGCGGGGCCCGGCGGGAGCTCCTGGAGCTGGCGCTTAAAAACGCGGAGAAGAACCTCGATGAGGAAATGCTGGCCGAGCTCAGTCGGCACGGTCAGGCCGAGGCGGCCCTGGAGCTGGCCGAAAGGCTGAGGCTGCCCGTGGTCCCTACCCTCATCGAGGGTCTCGACATTTCCAACCTCGGGGCGGAGCAGCCGGTGGCCGGGGTGGTCGGTTTTCGGGGTGGGCGTCCCGCGAAGAACCTCTACCGCCGCTATAAGCTGAAGACCCCCGGTCCCGACGACTGCGCCATGCTGGCCGAGGTCGCCCACCGGCGCTACCCCAAGCTGGCCGAAAGCGACGAGCTGCCGGACCTGGTCCTGGTGGACGGGGGGAAGGGCCAGCTCGGCGCGGTTGTTAACCAGTTGAAGGAAGACGGCCTGGCGGGCCGTTTCGCAGTGGCCGGGCTGGCGAAGAAGGAGGAGCTCTTGTTCCTCCCCGGGCGCTCGACGCCGGTCCGCCTGCCACCGGACTCGCCGGCGCTGCACCTGGTCCAGCGGGTCAGGGACGAGGCCCACCGTTTCGGTCTGCGCTACCACCGGCAACTGCGCCGTTCCGAGGGGCTGCAGTCAATCCTGGAGCGCATCCCCGGCATCGGGCCGAAGAGGCGGAGGGCGCTCTTGGACGCCTTCGGCTCGCTGAAGAAGATTAGGGCGGCGAGGCCGGAGCGGATCGCCGAGGTGAAGGGGATGAGCCCGAAGCTGGCCGCCGAGCTTTTGCGGTACCTGAAGATCCACTACTACTAGGGCCCGGCCCACGGCCGCAAAAAAGGACCCCGAGGGTCCTTCTTTGGAAAGTGGCGGTCGGCGTACCGCCGGGTCGTAAGTTTCGCTTTAACAGAACCTTTGCACCAGGTGGGTGCCTTGGGATCGTCGTCAGCCGTAGGCCGCGAAGGCCCGAGCCGCGTGCGATCCAACCAGGGTCCCGTTCACAGAATTGTTGGTTCTTTTTTACGCTCTGCTTACGGGCCCCGCAGTGGGCGCCGGCCAAAAAAAAGGGTACACCAAAGGAGTCGTCTTGACAAGCCCGAATTCCCTCCACGGCTTATTTTACTGGAATTGCGACGCTTGCGCGAACACCCGTCTTGGATTTTCCCCCCTTTAACCGTAAATGTGCCCTGGCCCGTAGGCGTGCCTCCCCCTAAGAGGGAGAGGGAAAAATGTAGGGCGGGGATTTTAATCCCCGCCACGCTAAACAGAGCGCCGCCACTGGTCATCGACCGGCGCTTTATCCTGTCGGCAGGAGGAGGGTGGCGTCGCCGTAAGAGTAGAAGCGATAACCTTCCGCAATCGCCTCCCGGTAGGCGTCGAGAATCCGCTCCCTCCCGGCGAGGGCCGCGACCAGCATCAAGAGGCTGGAGCGGGGGAGGTGGAAGTTGGTGAGGAGCCCGTCCACGGATTTGAACCGGTATGGGGGGTGGATGAAGAGCTCGGTCTCGCCGGAGGCCGCCGTGACGATGCCGGTCTCGTCGGCCGCCGCCTCCAACACCCGGGCGGTGGTGGTGCCGACGGCTATCACCCGGCGCCCCTCGAGCCGGGCTCGGTTGACGCCGCGCGCCGTGGATTTGCCCAGCGTGAAGCTTTCGGTGTGCAGCCGGTGGCCGGTCAAATCCCCCTCGGGGAGAGGGGCGAAGGTGCCGTAGCCCACGTGGAGGGTCAGGGTGAGCCACTCTACCCCCCGCGCCCGAAGCCGCTCTAAAAGGTTGGGGGTGAAATGCAGACCGGCGGTGGGCGCCGCGACGGAGCCGGGGTAGCGCGAGTAGATCGTCTGGTAGCGGCGCGAGTCGCGGGAATCGGCCCCGGTCGGCCGTTCGATATACGGCGGCAGGGGCGCCTCGCCGAACTCGTCCAGAATCTCGGCCATCGGCCGCGACCCCGCCAAGCCGAGGACCACGACTCCCCCCTCCAGCTTGGCCAGCACCTCCCCGGCCAGCTCCCCGCGGAAGTCTATCCTAGTTCCCAGCTTGAGCCGCTTGCCCGGCTTGGCCAGGGCGGTCCAGCGGCCGTCGCCCAGGTCGCGC
>JAPLSK010000122.1 GCA_026398675.1 bacterium
TCCTCTTTTCTTTTTTAATTTTTCAAATAACAACCTGGGCAGTGCAGATCATTTGATTTTCATTAAGCACTTCAAATTTTGTTCACCATCTGACAAATCGTGTCAGTGAATAGTGCAACTACTGTTGCCCAGCAAGGGTTGTGGTCTTTTAACCGTTCAGGTCACGGGATGCGGTGGGGTCGTTACTTCGCTATCACCGGATACCGTCGTTACCGTGGGAGAGGATTTTTCGTTTATGCGCTCAGCGCGTACCGTCGGCGCGGCGCTGGAAGGACGGCATGATCGAACGTTCCGGTCGAATGGGGCCGATACGAATGGCGTGGGCCATTCGGTTCAGTGCCGCTTCGCTTTACTTAAACGTCGAACCGGTTGTACGGAACTACTTCCTGGATACCAGCTCCTTGATCATGCTGGTGGCGATGACCAGTCGCTGAATTTGGTTCGTGCCCTCGTAGATTTGGGTTATCTTGGCGTCGCGCATGAGCTTTTCCGCCGGGTAGTCCTTCATGTAGCCGTAGCCGCCGAGAATCTGCACCGCGTCGGTGGTGACCCGCATGGCGACGTCGGAGGCGAAGAGCTTGGACATGGCGCTGACCTTGGAGATGTCTTTGGCTCCGGAGTCTATGTGGCGGGCTGCTTGGTAGATAAGCGCCCGCGCCGCTTCTATATCCGTGGCCATATCCGCCAGCATGTTCTGGATGGACTGGAAGCTGGAGATGGGCTTGCCGAACTGGATCCGCTGGTGAGCGTAACTCAGGGCCAGATCGAGGGCGGCCTGGGCGATGCCCACCGCCTGGGCGGCCACTCCGGGCCGTGTCCGGTCCAGCGTCCGCATGGCGATGGAGAACCCCATGCCCTCTCGGCCGAGGATGCTCTCCCCGGGGATGAAGCAGTCGGTGAAGGAGAGCTCGCGGGTCGAGGAGGCGCGGATGCCCATCTTGTCCTCCTTCTTCCCGTAGTTGAAACCCTCGGTCCCGTCTTCGACGATGAAAGCGGAGATGCCGCGGGAGCCCTTGGCGCGGTCGGTGATGGCGATGACGGTGTATATCTTCGCCTCGCCGCCGTTGGTTATCCACTGCTTGGTGCCGTTGAGGAGGTAGCCGCCCTTGACCCTTTTGGCCGTGGTCTTCTGGGCACCGGCGTCGGAGCCGGCCTCGGGCTCGGTGAGGGCGAATGCGCAGAGCTTTTCCCCGGCGGCCACCGAGGGAAGGAGCCTCCTTTTCTGCTCCTCGGTGCCGAAGAGGATGATGGGGTAAGCGCCCAGGGCGGTGCCGGCCAGGGCCAGGGCGATGCCCCCGCAGCCCCGGCTGAGCTCCTCGGTGATGAGGGCCAGCTCGAGGATGCCGCCGCCGAGACCTTCATACTCCACCGGGATGAAGGTGCGGAAGAGATCGGTCTGGGCGAAGATTTTGACGATGGGCCAGGGGAACTCCTGCCGGATGTCGTACTCGGCGGCGACGGGGCGGATCTTCTCATCGGCGATCCGCCGCGCCAGGTTCCGCATCTCGGTCTGTTCCGGGGTCAGGAGGTAGTCCATGCGCTCACCTCGCGGGTTACGAGCGGGTGAATTTTAACATATGAAAAGGGGGTCGGTCGGTCGGCGGGGGAATCGTCCTGCGGGATACCGGCGGGGTAGGGTTGCAACATGTCTCCTCCCCCCTCTGGGGGGAGGGCTAGGGAGGGGGGTGAAAGCGGCGGGTATAGGAAACGAAGTAACGCGAAGCGAACCGAGCGTAGCGAGCTATGCACATGGCAAATCCCCGTCCTACGTCATTACAATTGGATGGGCGTGAATCACGCGCTCCCCTCGTAGGGACCGACCTGAAGGTCGGCCTGCGGGTGGGTCGCAAGATCCACCCCTACGTCATCGCACCCCTCACCCTAACCCTCTCCCCAGAGGGGAGAGGGGACATGCAAAGGGCGTGTCTAAAGACCCGCCCCTACGTCAATGCTATCCGCGAGACACGGGTAGGTGAGGGCCAGGATTGGTAGGCCAGACGGCGGCCTGCAGAGGACTCGTCCTACGGGGCCGCCCTACGTCAACGCAACCGAAGTAATACGCGGCGGGGATAGGAAACGAAGTAACGCGAAGCGAATCCCCGCCCTACGTAAGTTCAATCGGCAACGCGTAGGCCGAGGTGAAGGTGAATCGCGGCGGTCCGCGGGGGACTCGTCCGACGGAACCGATTTATGCTACCCTTTGGCGGTACTTCCGACGCGGCGGGGCGGCTCCGTGCTCGAGCACCTGAAGAAAACCTTCAAGCACACCGTCATCTACGGCCTCGGCGGCCTCATTTCCCACGCCGTGGGCTTTCTTTTAATCCCCGTCTACACCCGCTACCTCTCCCCCAACGACTACGGCGTCGTGGCCATGGTGATGATCTACATCACCGTGCTGGAAATAGTGATGCGGATGGGCGTGGACAGCGCCCTCTTCAAGGTCTACTTTGAGGAGAAGGACGAGGAGTCACGGCGCACCCTGGTCACCACCACCTTCCTCTTCCAGCTCGTGGCCGCCGGCGCCATCTTCGCCCTCACCTACCCCTTCTCCGACGACCTCTCCGACCTTTTCTTCGGCACCCGGGACTACACGGTCTACTTCCAGTTCGCCACCGCCTCGCAGCTCCTGGTGATGATCCGGGTCGTGCCGCTGTCCATCATCCGGGCCAAGGAGCGGCCGGGCCTTTTCTCCATCCTGAACGTCATTCGGTTCGCCCTGGTGATGGGGTTCAACATCCTGTTCGTGGTGATTTTGGAGGCCGGGCCGCTGGGCATCGTCCAGGCCCAGTTCTACTCCGCCCTGGTGCTCATCCCGGTTTTCCTCGTCATAACCTTCCGCAACATGCGGCCGCGGCTTTCCTGGGACCAGTTGAAGCGGCTGGCGAGCTTCGGTCTGCCGCTGATTCCGGCGGGGCTGGCGGGATGGGTGCTGACCATGGCCGACCGCTACGTCCTGCGGCTGGTGGCCCCGGTGACCAAGTTCGCCCTCGTGGCCCAGAAAGGGCTCGGGGAGATGGTCACCAAGACCGGCGACGTCCTGGCGGGCGCCCTGCCCACCCTCGTGGACGTGGGCCTCTACGACCTGGCGTACAAGTTCTCCCTCATCGTGCGCATGGGCCTCATCCAGCCCTTCATCTTCGCCTGGGGTCCGTTGATGTTCAGCGTCTACCACCAGCCCGAGGCCAAGCAGGTTTACCGGGCGGTGCTGACGCTTTTCACCCTCCTGTCCGTGGGGCTCTGCTTCGCCGTGGGGGTGATGTCGCCGGAGATAGTGCGGCTCATGGCGACCTGGCCCTTCTACAGCGCCTGGAGCTCGGTCTTCATCCTCGGCCTCTCGCACTGCTTCTACGGCCTTTACATCGTCTTCACCGTCGGCACCTCGGTGGTGCACAAGTCCAAGTACCAGGCCTACACGGCGACCGTCGGCGTGGTGGCGAACATCGGCCTGAACTTCCTCATGATCCCCTTTTGGGGGGTGATGGGGGCGGCGGTGGCCACACTCTTGAGCTTCGGCCTCATGGCCGTTGCCCACTACATCTTCTCCCAGCGCGAGTACCACATTGACTACGACCTGGGAGTGGTGGTCAAGGTCGTGCTCCTGGCGACGGTGCTCTGGCTGGGGACGACGCTTCTGCCCTTCGGCTGGTGGGGACTCATCGGCCGGGTGGGGGCGCTGGGGCTCTTCGTGGTCCTGTTGAAGGTCCTGGGTCTGTTCAAGGCGGAGGAGGTCAAGCTGGTGGTGGCCGGGTTCAAGGAGTTCATAACCCGCAAGCGCGGCGGCGGCGACGACGCGGTGCCGCCCCCGGATGAGTTGGGCGAGTTGCAGGGATAGGCGGTTCGGTACCGACGTTAAACGGGGCGGAAGGATTGAAGGGGGAGGTCGCGGTGAAGGTCGGTGTCGTTATCGCTCTATTGACGCTCTGCCTGACGGTCTCGATGGCGGACCTGTCGTGGGTCTACTCGGTCTTCGAGGACGGGGTTCAGACCGTGGAACGATGGTGGCAACCGTTCTACGACGTTTATCCCGTCCCGGTCCCCTTCATCGTCAACGACCTGGCCTGGGTCGGGGACGAGCTGTGGTATCTGGGGCGGGGTGACAAGTATGCGGAGGTCGTCCCCGAGGGGGTCGCGCACGTCGAGCTCGGCCCGGTCGGCGAGCTGTTCTACCGCGTCGTGGAAGGCTTTCCGGGGACCGATTTTGGGGGGAGAACGATGATCCCCCGGGAGGGGGAGCTCCTCGTCTGCTCCGGCGGGAACCTCGCCACCTACCGTCCCGGCGAAGACGCCGCCCGATACGTGGGCGGGTGCGAGCGTCCCCTGGCCGACCTGACGGTCTTCGGCGGGGACCTGTACGGCTGGGTCGAACCGGAAAACCCGGATGAGCCCGGGCCCATCGTCCGTCTCGACTTCGACGGCGCCGACATGCGGGTTGCGGAGGAGCTGCCGATCGAGGTCTGGAAAACCGATTCGCTCTTCGGTTTCATCGCCGCCGATGAGACCGGCTTCTGGGTCTACGACGATTTCCTCCTGGGGCTGGTGCACGTCCTGCCCGACGGGACGCGCGACCGCTGGCTGCCGATGCCCGACTCCGGGCACCCGCCGGTGTACGCCCTCGAGGACGGCGCTCTGGAAATCGATTGGCCCGCGACGCGGAATCTGGGCCTCCACGGTCGGATTCGGGGCGAGGTCCGGGGCGCGGCGGCGGTCTGGCGCCCCAACGAGCTTCTTATCAAGGGTCTGAATACGGATTTCGTCTGGGTGCTGGACCTGGACTCCGCGCCGGTGCTGGAGGTGCCGGAGCGGTGGCTGGTGATCACCGCGGACGGCCTGAACCTGCGCGCCGGGCCGGGCGCCGGCTTCGACAAGGTCCGCCTGCTGAAAAAGTGGGACCAGGCCCTGGTCTGCGGCGAGACTACGGTCGGCGACGATGCCTGGTATCGGGTTGTGACCTTCGCCGGTGAGACGGGCTGGCTGTGCGCCGGTCAGGGCGGGGAGTCATGGGTGATCGTGTACCCGCCCGGCGAGGCTCCGTTTCTGAGTTATCCGAGCGATGCCTGAGTGGTCGTTTTTCCCCCGGCCGTCTATAATGGGGAAACCCTTCGTGAGGTTCGTCCATGCGGTCGGTGCTCGTTCTGCTGGCGGCGGCGATACTCCTCCCCCCGGCGTCGGCCGACGTGGAGTACGGCTACGGCACGCCGCCCTTCCCCCTCTGGCTCACATTCGACGTCGGCCCCAACTTCGATTTCGACTCATTCCTGGGCCCCGAGCTCGGCCTGACGCTCAACTGGTTTCCGCTGTCGGACTTTTTGCACCTTGGCGCCACCTACCGCTACGCCACGGGCGAGATGCTGAAACCCGAGGGTGAGGCGCTCGGGATGCACACCCTGGCGGGCCTGGTGGGCTATGGGAGCTCCAACGAAGCCGTGGCCTACTACACCGGCTTCATGCTGGGCGAGACCCGGCTGGACGGCTCATTCGCCGGTGACGAGCTGGACGAGTGGGTCTTCACCCTTGGCTTCTACGCCGACGTGCTGCTCCCTTTCAGAGACGTGCTGGGGCTGAACTTCCACGCGTGCGACCAGTACATCCATGGTGAGCGGGGCTTCTACGGCTACTACACCATCTCCCTGGGCCTGGCCATCGCGCTGTAGGGTGGCGTCGGGGGGGCGGGTCGCGATGACGTAGGGGCGACCCGTAGGATGAGTCCTCTGCGGGCCGCCGTGTTATCTACGTTCCCAGCCCCGACCCTCACCCTAACCCGTAGGCGAGCCTCCCCCCAAAGGGGGTAGGGGGCTATGGTGGCCCGTGCCCCGCGGGATGCGATGACGTAGGGGTGGGTCTGGCGACCCGCCCACGGGCCGACCTAAAGGTCGGCCCCTACGAGGTTGATGTGGGATTCACGCCTCACTCGTAGGGGCGGGTGTTCACGACCGGTCGTTTGTTAGTCCCCGCAGTTCACCCCTCACCCCAACCCGTAGGCGAGCCTCTCCCTGGAAGGGAGAGGGGACCGGCCCTCACACTGACCCGTGCTGCCGCGCCCCATATAGGCCATCTCGGGAGGATGTGTGTTTAAATTAACAATCCCGCTTTTACTCACCGCCCTCGCGGCCCAGGCGGCCATTCCGCCCCAGCCGGCCGAGGGGCTGCCCTGGCACCCCTGGCTCTACGACTACTCGGTCTTCCGGGCCGAGACCGCCCTGACCGAATTCGTCGGCAGCCTGGAGTTCGTCGGAGGGGAGTTGATTCTCACGAAGCACGGCCAGGGCGCCTTCTACCGCTACGACCCCCGGACGCGCAGCCTCTCGCCCGCCGGCGACGCCCCCTTCGACGTCTCCGGCTCCTTCTGGGATGGGGAGCGCCTCTGGCTGGCCGGAAGCGGCGCCGAGCTCTGGCGCTACACCGCCGACCTCGCGGCCGTCGAGGACTGGGGGGAGCCCTACGGCGAGCGCTGGTACATCGAGCTCCCGTCCTGGCGGCAGACCGGGCTGGCCCGGGTGGGGGAGGATTTCTGGCTGGTGGACGAGCTGGGCGTGGTTTACCTCTGGCGGCTGGGCGAGGCGGAGCCGCGCGGGGAGTACGTGGTCGGCCAGGGCCGCGAGCTGGCCTACGACGGGAAAAACCTCTGGCTCCTGTCCTATCGCGGAATCCTCAAGCTGACGACGGCAGGCGTGGTATTGGGGCGGATCCCGCTCCCGGCTACGGAGGGCTTCGCCGAGGGGCTGGCCTGGGACGGGTCGCGGCTGTGGCTGGCGGTGAACGACGCCGACCCCGACGGCCGCACGCTCATCTGGAGCCTGGACCCCGAAGCGGCGGAGCTCCTTCCGCTGGACGCCCCGCCCGAGGACCGCCGCGACGCCGTGGAGTACGATTGATCCGGAGGCGACCGTTGCGCCGTGCGCTCATCTTTCCAGCCCTGGTGTTTCTCCTTTTCACCTCCTGCGCCCACTACATCGTCGAGGGCTCGGCCCGGCAGACCGCGGCCTACAACGCCCTGGGCGAGCCGGTGGACCTATCGGCCCTCCCCGAGACGGTGACCGGCGACCCCGCCGACGACCCCAGCGCCGCGGGCCTCGCCGAAGGCGCGGAGCTTTCGGCGACCTTGGGCGGGCGGCTGGAGCGATTCGCCGTTACGAACGGCGGCGACCACGCCTACGGGGGCGGGGTCGGTCTCGGGAGCGCCGGGCTGGCGTGCAACTTCGCGACGGGAGGCTGGGGCTTCGCGGGTGCCGCCCTACGGCGGAGCGATTTCACCTACACCCTGGAGGAGGGGGATCGGCGGCTGGCGTTTTCCGGCGACCTGTGGGGGCTGAACGGGGCGGTCTGTTACGGGGGGAATCTGCGGTTCGGCCTCGGGGCCGAGGGGCTTTACGGCGGCTGGCGCTACGAGGGGCTCGACGGAGACTCCGAGGAGGGGGAACTTTTCGGCTGGCGCGCCCGGCTGGGGCTGCGCTACGGCGAGGGCGGCTGGAGCTTCGGCCTCCGGGCATCGGGACCGGCGGAGCTTGGCCGCGGGCCGGGGCTCCCCTGGGAGGCCGACCTCTGGCTGGCGTTGCCGCTCGTGGACCGGGGCGGGCTCAAGTCGGTGCTCGAGGTGGCGGCGGGCGGCTACTTCTTCGGGCCGGAGGCGGAGCTGACGGGGGAGCAGGGGCAGGACTACGCCGCGCGCTTGGCCGACGGCCTGCGGGGGCGGGTCGGCCTCGCGTGGGACGTCTCGGAGGATTTTTCCTTCAGCCTCGGGGCGTTCCTCTCCGCTTATCCCGTCAAGGATAACGACTCCGCGCGGCTGCTGTGGCAGGTTTACTCGCTGGGGGCCGGGTTCGGGAAAAACCCGCGCTGGGGGCTGGAGGCGTCTTTTTCCCAGGTGGGGACCGAGGGGGAGGACGGTTATTCGGACGGCGCGTTGAACCTGCGCCTGGGGGCGGATTTCGCGCTCTAGGCTCGTCGGATTGCGATGATGTAGGGCGG
>JAPLSK010000123.1 GCA_026398675.1 bacterium
GAGCGAAGCGAGCTATGCCCCTGGCAAATCCCCGCCCTACGTCAGCGCAACATGCGAGGCGCGGGTTGGGGTGAGGGGTGCCGTATACCCCCTCCCCCCTCTGGGGGGAGGGCTGGGGTGAGGGGTAACGCGGCGGGGATAGGAACCGAGCGAAGCGAGCTATGCCCCTGGCAAATCCCCGCCCTACGTCATCTCAATCTGTAAGGCGCGGGTTGGGGTGAGGGCTGCCGTATACCCCCTCCCCCCTCTGGGGGGCGGCGCGCCGACGGGCTGGGGAGGGGGGTGAAACGGGCGGGGTACAGAGCCCCCACCCTACATTGATTACCCCGCTCCCGATCAATTTCCACCCCGCTGGCATTCCAGCCCCGCTCCTGCTACACTCGCCCCGACACTAACGCGCCGACGAATGCCGAAAAAAACCGACCGCGCCGTGGGGCTCTTCTCCGGCGGCCTGGATTCCATCCTGGCGCTCCGCCTCATCGCGGACCAGGGCCTTCCGGTCACCGCCCTCCACATGCGCCTGCCCTTCGAGGAGGACGCGGGGGTGGAAGGGCGGGAGGCGCTGGCCCGTGAGCTGGGGGCCGAGGCGTTCCTTCTCTTCCGCCCGGGGGAGGAGTTCTGCCGCATGCTCGCGCATCCGCGCCACGGCTATGGCAAAAACGCCAACCCCTGCCTGGACTGCAAGCTGATGCTCTTCCGGCGCGCGGGGGCCTTGATGGCGGAGCTAGACGCCGCCTTTGTCTTCACCGGCGAGGTCCTGGGCGAGCGCCCCATGAGCCAGCGCCGACAGGCCATGGACCTTTTGGAACGCGAAAGTGGGCTGACCGGGCGCCTCCTCCGCCCCCTCTCGGCGAAAGCCCTCCCGTCCACCAATCCGGAGTCGGAGGGGATTGTGGACCGGGAAAAGCTCAAGGATTTCCGCGGCCGCGGCCGCAAGCCCCAGATGGCCCTCGCCGCCGAGCTGGGAATAACCGGCTACCCCAGCCCCGCCGGGGGGTGCCTCTTGACCGAACAGGTGTTCGGGCGGCGGGTGTTCGAGCTCCTCGAGCGCGAGTGTTGCACCGTGGAGAGCCTGCGCCTGTTGGTCCACGGCCGTCACTTTCGCCTGCCCGGCGGGAGCAAGCTGGCCCTGGGCCGCGACTCCGACGACAACGACGCCCTGGCCCGCGCCGCCGCGACCGGGGACCTCCTCCTCGATGCCCGCGTCTCCTCCCCCCTGGGCGTTCTGCGCCACCCGACGGGCGGGGTCCCCCTGGAGGACCTGGCCCTGGCCGCCTCCATGGTGGCCGGGTACGCCAAGCCCCAGGAGACCGCGACCGTGGCGGTCCACGTCGTCCGTCTCACCGCGTTGGGCGAGGAGCCTTTGCCCGAAATCGAGGCGGCGCCCGCCGACCGCTTCGACCCCGCGCTCCGCCGGCTCATGGTTTGACCCCGGTTGACACCTCGCGCGCCCCAACTTATGATACAAGCGTAGCTTACGCACCTCAACCCCGGACCGGT
>JAPLSK010000124.1:0-1188 GCA_026398675.1 bacterium
CCCAGGAGCCCGCCCACGGCCTGCTGTCGCTCCAGGAGGCGCTGGACCTGTTCCCGGGTGGCGAACCCCCGCTCCACCATCAGTTCTCCGAGGCGCTTCTTGGGCACCGACCCTCCTTGGGATACCGGGGAACCGAGCGAAGCGAGTTACGCCCCCGGCGAACCGAGCTATGCCCGGCAAATAGTCTACCAGAAGTGACACCGCAGCGCAAAACGAAGTAACACCCCCGGCGATACGGAGTAACGCCCCTGGCGAAACGAAGTATCACCCCCGGCGATACGGAGTAACGCCCCCGGCGAAACGAAGTATCGCCCCCGGCGCAACTGTGACGGCGCAGCCGTAAAGGCTTGATAAAACCGGCCCACATCGGGAGGCGGCACGAACCTCCACGGCCTTTGACCACCACGGGGCCGCCGGGTTATAATCCGTCTCGGGACCGTGCGTCTCCCGTCTTTAACGCCCCCGTGGAGGGCCGGCTTGAGTATCTGCGGCCGAAGGCATAACAGCGCCCGAAGGGATAACCGCGGCCGAAGGCAAATTCCCCTGCCGGGTCCGCTTCTGTTGGTCGTCCTCGCGCTCGTCATCGGCGCCTGCCAGCCCGAGACCGGCGAAATACCCGATCGCGCCCGGGAGCACTTCGAGCGGGCGAACGCGGCCTACGAGGCGAAGGACTACGCCGGCGCCATCCAGGGGTTCCAGGCCGTCGTGGACGTCTACTCCTACACGCGGATCTACCCCATCGCCCTCTACCGCCTGGCCTACTCGAAGCTCAAGGTCGGGCGGTACGCCGAGTCCGAGGCCGATTTCGCCGACTTCTTGAAGGAGTTCCCCAACCACGAGCTGGCCGAGGACGCCCAGGTTCTCTACGCCCGGGCGCTGAGCGAACAGGGGCGGTACTTCGAGGCGGCCTACGCCCTGGCAAAAATCGCCGCCAATCCCGACAACCGGCTGGCCGATACGGCCCTCGAGGGCTTCACCCAGCACTACGAGGTGCTGGATCGCGAGCACCAGCGGCAGCTCCTCGATGAGTTCGAGGACACCTACCTGGGGGCCTATCTCCTCTACAAGCTGGGCACGGAGGCCTACGGGCGGGGCGACCTGGAATCGGCCACCCTCTACCTCCGCCGGCTCACCGAGCACCCCCTGGCCACCGAATTCCGCGACAAGGCCCCCGCGCTCCTGGAGGAG
>JAPLSK010000124.1:1200-2347 GCA_026398675.1 bacterium
GGCATGGCCCTCAAGCCCAAGGTCATCGGCTGCCTGGTGCCGCTCACGGGTGACATGGCCCCCTACGGGCGCGAGGTGCGCTACGCCGTCGAGGTGGCCGCCTCGGATTACAACGCCTCCCACAGCCGCAAGCTCGAGGTGGTCGTCGCCGACTCAGGGGATACCGACGAGGGGGCGGTCATGGGACTGCGGAGCCTGGCGGAGGAATCCCAGGCCATCGCGGTCATCGGTCCGCTCTCCTCCACCGCTTTCCGCGCCTGCATCCCGTGGGCCGACGAGTACCGGATGCCCCTCGTGACCCCCGCGGCCACGGAGGGTGGCCTCGCCGCGCTCTCGCCCTTCGCCTTCCGCAACGCGCTGACCTACGAGGCCCAGTGCGAGACCCTGGCCAAGTTCTGCTCCGAGCGCCTCCACCTCGACCGCTTCGGCATCCTCTTCGAGGACACGGCCTACGGCGAGGGGATGCGCGACGCGTTCAAGCGCATCGCTCCGGGGTTCGGCATCTCCGTGGTGACCGAAGAGGGCTACTCCCTGGAGGACAGCTCATACACCGACGAGTGCCAGGTTTTCCGCAAGTCGGGACTGGACGCCATTTTCATCCCGGGGCACCAGCCGATCCTCACCGAGCTCGCGGCGCAGCTCGTGTACTACGGCATCGTGGCCGAGCTTGTGGGGGGAAACAGTTGGAACGCGGAGTCGGTGACGCGGATGGGTCTGCGGTACGTGGAGGGAGCCATCTTCTGCGACGCCATCTTCTCCCGGAGCCGGCGGCCCGAGGTCCAGTCCTTCATCGTCAGCTACCGGGCGCGCGCGGGGGACGATCCCTCATACCTCGCCGCCCACGCCTACGACACATTCGGCATCATCGCCGCGACCCTGGACGCGGGGGCCGTCTCCCGCGCAGGACTCGCCGAGGAGCTCGTGAAGGTCCGCGACTACCCCGGCATCGTCGGCAAGACCAGCTTCGACGCCGACGGCGAGGCCCACAAGCCGCTGACCATCCTGACCATCCAGGAGAACGAGATAGTGGAATTTGGAACCGGCCTCCCCGAATATTAGGGAGCGTGAGCACGGGTGACCGCGGCGTTCGGCGCGGCCGTCGGCGAGCCGCGCCGAGAGCCGCCTGGCCCGACACCCTCGGGCGCGT
>JAPLSK010000125.1 GCA_026398675.1 bacterium
GGGTTGGGGTGAGGGTCGAGGCCGGGAATTTTAAGCGGCGGGGACTAAAGTCCCCGCCCTACATTTAGGAGAAAGCCGAGGTGAGGGGCACGTCCCCTCCCCCCTCTGGGGAGAGGGTTAGGGTGAGGGGTTAAAGCAGCGAGGATTTGCCGGGGGCATAGCTCGCTTCGCTCGGTTAAAATCCCCGCCCTTCGTGCATTGACCGACGTAGGGCGGCCCCTCCGCGGGCCGCCGCGATTAACAAAGCGGCGGGGACTAAAGTCCCCGCCCTACATTCGGGCGAATGGCGGTGGATGACCGAACGGGCGGGTGTGGACACCCGCCCCTACGCCTATACACCGCGAACCCGACCCGTAGGGGCGACCGTCCACGGTCGCCCGTTGAGAAGGGGTCGGCGCGCCGCCCCTTTTTCTTGCCGCAAAATAAACCGCCGCGCTATACTTGACCCCGTGGAACCTCCCCGCTTTCCCCAAGAATTCCCGGCCGAGGCGGTGAGCCTCCGGCGCGACTACGGCCCCGACGAGAGCCTCTCCCCCGACGAGCCCGACGCCGTCCTCGCCGGGAACGAGATCTTCCTCTTCGGCCTCCCCGACGGCTGGCGCAGGCTCACCCTGGACGAGGTCCACGCCGTGCGGTCGCGCAGCCGGGTCGTTTTCGGCCCGTGGCGGCTGGTGGCGGCCATGCTGGTCCCCTCTTCGTCGGCCTGGTCACTCGGAGGCTGGCCGAGGCGGAAGGTTAATCCGCGCCCCGCCGGGCGGTAATCCAAAGGACCAGGCGGACCACGAGACCCGCGGCGAAGACCCCTACGCAGAGCCAGCCCACCACCGGCTCGATCCAGAAACCGATAAAAGTCCCACCCGCGATGCACGCCACGAGAACCAGCCCCATCACGGGGTGGCGGGTGAACTGACTGATACCTTCGCGCTGGTCGCTCATGACCGGGCGATTCTATCACCCCCGGCCCGCGTTGACATTCCCCCGGGGCGGGGGTATAATTCGTTGAGACATAACTCAAAGAGTATCCACCACTTAAGCCCATGAAACGTCCCGACGAACCGCTCGCCCTCTCCGCCCTTTCCGACGCCGAGGTCAAAAAGACCCTCGCCGGACTCGGCATCCACCTCACGCCCGACGAAGCCCGCTCGCTCATTCAACTGCTGGGCCGGGAGCCGACCCTTTCTGAGGCGCACCTCTTCAACATCATGTGGAGTGAGCACTGCTCGTACAAATCGAGCCGGGCGCTGTTGGCTGCGCATCTGCCCACCGACGGCCCCAACGTCATCCAGGGCCCCGCCGAGGACGCCGGCATCGTCGAGTTCATCGTCCATGAGGGCGTGCGCTACGGCATCGTCTTCGCCCACGAGAGCCACAACCACCCGAGCCAGGTGGTGCCCAACGAGGGCGCGGCTACCGGCATCGGCGGCATCGTCCGCGACGTGTACTGCATGGGGGGCGAGGTCTTCGCCGTGCTGGACCCGCTGCGGTTCGGCGACCCGACCGGACCCGTCGGGACGCGCTCGGCGGAAATCGCCGCCGGCGTGGTGGACGGCATCTGGCAGTACGGCAACCCGCTGGGGGTGCCCAACCTGGGCGGGGACGCCTACTTCAGCGAAAAATTCGACGACAACTGCCTGGTGAACGTGGTGGCGGTGGGGCTGGTGCGCGCGGACGAAATCATCCACAGCCGCGTGCCCGACGAGGCCCGCCGGACGCCCTACGTCTACGTCCTGGTCGGCAAGGCCACGGACGACTCGGGCTTCGGCGGGGCGGCCTTCGCCAGCGTGGACCTGGACTCCGGCGAGGAGAACCGCGGGGCGGTGCAGGTGCCCGACCCCTTCCTGTCGCGGGTGCTGACCGAGGCGAACAAGGCGGCCTGGCGCCACCTGCGGGCAAAGGGCCTCGCCTTCGGAATGAAGGACCTGGGGGCGGGGGGCATCGCCTGCGCCACGAGCGAGATGGCTGCGGCGGCGGGCCTCGGCGCCGACGTACACCTCGATAAAGTCCCGGTCTCCATGGAGGGCCTCCCGCCCTACATCGTCGCCTGCGGCGAGACCCAGGAGCGCTACATGTACGCCGTGCCCGTTGCAGCCGCGGAGGAGTTTTGTAAAATTTTCAACACGGATTGGGAGCTGGGGAAGGCGGCGGTGGGCGCGGCGGCAACCGTCATCGGCGAGATACTGCCCGAGGACCGCTACCGCCTGTTGTGGAAAGGGACCGCGGCGGAGGAAATTCCAGTCTGCGACGTCAGCACCCGGACCATCACCCACGGGATCAAGCACGACCGGCCCCGCACCCCGCCCGCGCCCCGGCCGGTCCCCGCGAGGCGAAAGCCCGATCTGACCTGGGGCGAGGTTTTGAAAAAAATGCTCGCCTCGCCCAACGGCTGCTCCCGCTACCCCATCTTCAAGCGCTACGACTGCGAGGTGCAGGGGCGCACGGTCCTGCGGCCGGGGGAGGCAGACGCCGGGGTGGTGATGCCGCTCTCGGGCTGCCCCGCGGGGGTGGCCATGACCGCCGACGGCAACCCGCGCCTGGGCGAGGTGGACCCGTACCTGGGCGCGGTGCACGCCGTGGCCGAAGCCGCCCGCAACGTGGCCTGCACCGGGGCCGCGCCGGCGGCAATCACCGACTGCCTCAATTACGGCAACCCGGAGAAGCCGGAGATTTTTTTCCAGTTCGCCGAGGGACTGCGGGGGATCGGCGACGCCTGCCGGGGGCTGGGGCTGGTGGGCCATCCCGGCGCGCCCTTGCCCGTGGTCTCCGGCAACGTCAGCTTCTACAACCAGTCGGCCCAGGGGAAGGCCGTCCCGCCCTCGCCCGTCATCGCCTGCGTGGGGGTCATCGCCGACGCGCGCAACGCCACCGGGCAGTGCGCCCTGGGGCCGGGGGAGGAGCTTCTCTTCGTCGGAAAAAGAAGGCCCGAGCTGGGCGGGAGCCTTTATTACGAGACGGTGTACGGCGACGTGGCCGGAGAGCCGCCCCCGGCGGAGCTCGACCGCTGGCGCACCGAGCTGGCCGCAATCGTGGAATTCGTCGGAGGCGGGAAGGCTATCGCCTGCCACGACGTTTCCGACGGCGGCCTGGCGCTCTGCCTGGCGGAAATCGCGCTGGGGACGTACCTCTCGGGCGGCGTGGGCCTGGAGGCGGATATGAGCGAAATCGCCAGCAGTCTGAAGCCGGAGGCGCTTCTGTTCAACGAGGCCCCCGGCTACATCCTGACCGTCCGGGTAGGCGAGGGGGCGGCGGTGGTGGAATTTTTTAAAGGAAAGGGCTGCGCGGCGGCGCTCCTCGGCCGGACCACCGACCAACGGCGCTTCACCCTGACCCTGGGTAAGCGTATACTGGTGGCGGAAAATCTCGACGAGCTGCGCGGGCTCTGGTCCGGCGGCCTGGAAAAAATCTTCGGCGCGTGAAAAACCCACCCCCTCTCCCCTCTAGGGAGAAGCGCGCTTACGGGCTAGGGTGAGGGGTGAGCGGGCTCCGGCGGTGGTTCGGGTCGCGGGCGCCCGCAGAGGGGCGCCCCTACGGGGGCGGATTCGATCCGGGGTGAGGGCTACCATTGATAAAAGGTGGATTATGCGTACACTGATAATTCTGCTGGCTTTGCTGGTGGTCGCCGGGCTGGCCGAGCAGCCGGCCATCGCCATCATTGACCTGGAGGCCAAACTCTGCGCCAAGGACCTTGCGGATGCCGTCTCCGACATCCTGCGCACAGAAGTAATTGATAGCGGGCGGTTCCGGGTGATCGAGCGGGCGCAGCTGGCCGAGGTGATAAAGGAACATGCCTTCCAGTTGTCGGGCATGGTGGATGAGAGCACCATTGCCGAGTTCGGTAAGCTGGTGGGGGCGGACTATGTCGCCCTGGGCAGCGTCTCGGTCCTCGGCGGCACCTACACCGTCACGCTGCGCTTTATTGACGTGGAGACGGCGGAGGCCGTCCTGGGCAAGACGGAGAGCACCAACAGCCAATCGGGCCTGCCCGACGTGTGCCGCAGGCTGGCCGCGGCGCTCACCGGCCTGCCGTACAGCGGAACCTCCGGTGATGACGGCTCCTCTACGGCGACATCCTCCACCGGCGATGACGGTTCCTCATCGGCGCCATCTTCCTCCGGCCGCATCGCGGGGAAGATCGGGCTCGCCGGACCGGTGCAGATAACCGGCGAGGGTGCGGGTGATCTGGCCCGTTCGAAGACCGAGATCATCGCCGCCGTCTCCTCGGCCCTCGGGCCGGCGCGGCAGCAGTACAACGAGCTTTTAAAGACCAACCCCAACGCCAGCGGCTCCATCAGTATCATCTTCG